>CAYSED010000011.1:0-7217 GCA_964429935.1 uncultured Hyphomonadaceae bacterium | reverse complement strand
GCATGCCGATCATTGCAGCCAGCGGCATCTTCGCCTTTCTCGAACTCGCCGGGGCGGCACCCGGCGCGATCAGCCTGACGCTGCGGGACGGCCTTGTTGCGGCGGGGCTATCCTTCGTCGCGGGCTATGCGTCGATCGCCGTCATGATGCAGCTTCTGGCACGGATGAGCTTCCTGCCATTCGTCATCTACCGGCTGGTTCTCGGCGCGGCGCTCCTTCTTGCAAGCCCGGTCGCGCTCAACCTGATTCCGGCCTGACAATCGTCCTGGAAAGACAGCGTTAGGCTGTGTCCCGACACGTTTTTGCTCGCGCCGGGACGGGGATCTTGTTTCTATTGACCAGCATGAATGGTCTCGTCGCGAGGCCGTATCTCAGCAAAGGCGGACAGACATGAAAGAGCCTGACTGGCGGGAAAAGAAATCCGAGTCGCTGGACGTGCGCCTTCCCCACTCGAAGAAAGCCGCCTTCATGGCGGCCTGCGAGGAAGAGGGCATCACGGCGAGCCATGCCATCAGGACGTTCATTGATGCTTATCTTGCCCGGTCCCGGCATGTGAAAGTGCAACGCATCGCAAAGGAAATTGCCAACATGCTCATCAGGAACCCGCTCAAGACGACCGGCCTCGCCGGTGCCAGCCTTGCCGCCCTCGTCATGCTGTCCGCCCAGCCCAGCATGGCCGACACCGACGCCTTCGGTCATCTCGACAAGACCGGCGACGGCATTCTGACGGTCGCTGATTTTTCCGGCATGGAGGGTGATCCGGACATTGCGACAACGCTTATCGGCCGGCTTGACAAGGACGCCGACGGGAAAGTGAGCCGCGAGGAATTTGACAGCGGCGATGCCCGGGTTATCCATCGCGAGATCGAGGTCACGCAAACCGATGGCGAGGAACCGAAGCGCCGCGAGATGATTATGATCCAGTCCGGTGACGGGGACGGCCTCGCTCCCGGCGAGCTCGAAGCGCTGGCAGAGGGCGAGCCCGGATCCTGGATCACACAAAGCGAAGACGGCAAACGCATCGAGTTCCGCCATATCGAGAAGCGCGAGGAGACCTTGGAGAACGGCAAATAGGCCAGGCCCGCTTGCCCTGGCTTGATTCCACGTTCTTGCGCGCACCGAGCCGGAGTGGGGCGCCGCGATAAAGTCGCGGGTCTACGCCCTCTGGATCCCTGGACAAGCCCCTGATTGACGGTTCCCCGCGACTTGATCACGGGGCCCACCCTCCCGGCAGCGTCCTTGCCTGTTCAGGCTTTGCCCGTCTCGCTGAACTCGCCATACGGCTTGAAGCGCCAGAGATAGGTCGGCACGATGGCCTCGACACTTTCAAGTTCGGTCACGCCGAGATCGGCAAGGGTAAGCGCGCCGGGAGACACGACATTGTCCTCGCGCAGCATGTCGACCTGTCCGCCCGTCAGTGGCGGGCCGCCGAACAGGCTCGGCGGCAGCGGACGCCAGGCCACGCCCAACGCAAGGCCCATGAGCTTGGCCAGCGGGAACGGCAGCGGAACCTTGAACCGCCGGCGCGCGATTGCCTTGAAGATCACGTCATAGATCTCGTTGAACGTGTAGGCCGACGGCCCGCCGAGTTCATAGGTTTTTCCGGCGGCATCCTCGCGGACGACAGAGGCAGCAATCGCATCCGCAACATCCCCCGCATAGACCGGCTGCAGGCGGGTGCGCCCGCCGCCAATGGCCGGCATCAGGGGCAGGACAGCCATTGCGGGGCCGCAGGCCATGGCGGCAAACCGGTTGAAGAACGCATCCTCCGGCCCGAAGACGATGGACGGGCGCAGGACGACCGCACCCGGAACGGCTTCGCGAACGACCACTTCGGCTTTCCCTTTGGTGCGTGCATAGGCAGGCTTTGCCTTGGCGTCGGCTCCGATGGCCGAGACATGCACGAACTTGCCGATCCCGGCGGCAGCGACCGCCTCGGCAACATTGCGGGCTCCTTCGAGCTGTGTCGCCTCGAATGTCTGCCTGCCGCTCTCGAACAGGATGCCGACGAGATTGACAACGGCATCAGCGCCGTCGACCGCCCGGTCGACCGAGGCGCGGTTGCGGACATTGGCCTGTACCAGGTCGACCCAGCCGGGCGATCCTGCAAGCCGGACATCGCCCGCGACATGCGGATTGCGGCAAGCGACCCGGACGCGGTAGCCCGCCTTGACGAGCGCTCGGGCGGCATAGCGCCCGACAAAGCCCGATCCGCCGAAAATCGTGACAAGTCCCTTGGCCATGAGCGTGTCGTCCTGTCGATGCGAGCCTGTCTCGGACCGCCTTTGACCATGAGCCGCCGCGCCTGTCCATGCGTCGAAAAGGCGGGCCGGGGAGAACGCGCAGATGCGCAATTGACCCGTGCCGGGAGGTGGCCTAAACCCGCGCTTCATTTCAACCTGCCCTGACGTGCGGTCGTGGCGGAATTGGTAGACGCGCAGGTTTCAGGTACCTGTGTCGCGAGACGTGGAGGTTCGAGTCCTCTCGACCGCACCATTCAAAACCGGTTCGCTTCGCGAAGTTTTCGGTCCGATGGACCGAAAACAGGTTTTGAATGCCCCGGCAGGGGCTTTTTTCTATATCCTCCGCTGCGCGATAGGGCGCCCCTCAGCTTAAGCTGGGATCGCGGACTGATGGCTACTCTTCCGATTTCGCGGGGAATGATTGTCCCGTATTGTTTCCGCTCGCTGCGCTCGCATGCAACCGGCTCAAGGCTGCGTATGCCTCCGGCAGGGAGCCGATCCGGCCTGCCAAACTTGCCATTCCCTGCGTGGACACAGCCTTTAGCCTATGACATAAGCCGCGCCTTCAGGACTGGATCACAATCAGACCCCCTGCCAGCCAGCGCGGGCACCGAGGACACGAAAACCATGGAATGCAACGAGACCCAATCGGACGGCCTGAGCCGTGTCTTCAAGGTGCGCGTGCCGGCCTCTGAACTGCAGGCCAAGCTCGACCGCCGGATCGAAGAAATCCGACCGCAGATGAAACTCAAGGGCTTTCGTCCCGGCAAGGTCCCTGCCGCCCATGTCAAGAAGATGTTCGGCAAGTCTATCATGAGCGAGCTCATCGAGGGCATGATGGGCGAAAACAACCAGAAAGCCCTTCAGGAGGCGCAGGTCCGTCCGGCCTCGCAACCGGACGTCCACCTTGAAGGCGACATCGAGCCCGTGCTCGCCGGCGAAGCCGATCTGGCCTATCACATGCATGTCGACGTCATGCCGGAATTCGAGCCGGCCGACATCAAGACACTGAAGATCGAGCGTCCGGTGTCCGCCGTGACCGAGGCTGATCTCGAAGAGGCGCTCAAGGAACTTGCCGACCAGAACAAGCAGTTTGAAGCGCGTGGCAAGACCGCCAAGGCGCGTGAAGGTGACGCGGTCGTGATCGACTTTGTCGGCAAGATCGACGGCGAGCCTTTCGAGGGCGGGGCGGCCGAGGCTCAGGCCGTTGTCATCGGGGCCGGGCGGTTCATTCCGGGCTTCGAGGAACAGCTTGTCGGGGTCAAGGCGGGCGACGAGAAAGCGCTCAATGTCACCTTCCCGGATGAATATCAGGCCGCACACCTGAAAGGGAAGCCTGCCGTGTTCGATGTCAAGGTCCACGAAGTGCGCGCGCCGAAGGCTGCGGCAATTGACGAGGACTTCGCAAAGGGCTTCGGGCTGGAGAGCCTTCAGCAGTTGCGGGACATGATGAAGCGCCAGCTCGAAGGCCAGCGCAATAGCGCTTCGCGCCAGCGGGCCAAGCGCGCCTTGCTCGATGCGCTCGACGAGACGCACAGCTTCGACCTGCCGCCGAAAATGGTCGAGCAGGAATTCGGCCAGATCTGGGCGCAGCTCGAACAGGAGAAAGCTGCCGGAAACCTCGACGAAGAGGACAAAGGCAAGACCGACGAGGAACTGAAGGCCGACTATCGCCGCATCGCCGAGCGCCGCGTGCGACTCGGGCTCGTGCTCGCCGAGATCGGCCGCCATGCCGACATCCAGATCACCGAGCAGGAAGTGCAGCGCGCGGTGATCGCCGAAGCGCGCCGCTTCCCCGGCCAGGAGAAGGAAGTCGTCGAGTTCTTCCAGAAGAACCCGGGCGCCATGGCGCAGGTCCGTGCGCCCATCTACGAGGAGAAGGTGGTCGACCACATCCTCGAAGTGGCCAAGGTGACGGACAAGGAAGTCTCGACCGAAGACCTGTTCAGGGACGTCGAGTAGGGCTTGTCTTCAAGTCAGAGGCTTAGAGGCCATTGGCATAGCGCGAGCGGAAAGTGGTGCAATCACCGCCGTCCTGCGTGTCGACCCCGTGAATGACCTGCCAGCCGTCCGGCGTCTCGGCGAGCGTGAAATGGTTGACCCCGCAGCCCTGCACTGTGCCCCGAACGGTCAGCACGAACGGGGCCCAGACCGAAGCGAGGCCGCCAAAGCGATCCACGCGAAGGTCGAAGACCTGCTCATCGACCTGTCCGGGCTCGAGCGTG
The DNA here is from genome assembly GCA_964429935.1 of uncultured Hyphomonadaceae bacterium. Taxonomy (GTDB): domain Bacteria; phylum Pseudomonadota; class Alphaproteobacteria; order Caulobacterales; family Hyphomonadaceae; genus CALLCD01. Next base: position 2,749 of record CAYSED010000011.1, on the reverse strand, counting down.
TCGATCGAGGCTGCCCAGCCCTCGAAGCTTGCGGCCTGGACGGTGCCGTCGGCGCGGACCCGGTCGAGCGGCGCGCCTTCTGCAACAAGTTCGCGAACCCGGTCGCCGTCAGCTGCCCTCATGGCGTCGAATAAAGCAAGGACGGTCGCCTCAGGGCCATTTGGGTCCGTAGCAGCTGGGCCATGGGCACAGGCAGCGAGGCCGAAGGCGAGCGTGCCGAGGATGGCGGGCAATTTTGTCATGATTATCCCCTTGGCGTGGCGTTACATCCTGTATCCCAGTCGCGCCATGCCGGGCGCAACCGCTTTTTCGAGGCCGCGTATCTCGACCGCCGGCAGGTCAAGCCATTTCGGCTTGCTCGCCCGGGGAATTTTCGCCGCCTCGTCAAGCCAGGCTTCCTGAGGCAGGCCAGGCCCGGCAAAATCGAGAAAGGCAGCAAGCGTCTCTCGCGGCCTCTCGACAAGGTCGTCATAGGTCATCGTGTGGAGCCGGTCAGGTGGGATGGCTGCGAGGTCGTCCATGCCCTGTTCGATCATGGCCGACCAGAAGCGCCCCGTTTCCACGGCACTCGGTTCCATGTCGAGGAAGCGGTCGGCAGGCATCAGGCCGCCGATCAGCGGCGCGAACGTGTTGACGAGCACGCTGTCGGAATAGCGGAAGGGCGTCTTCAGGAGGTCGACACCGACCAGTTTCAGCCGCGTCCATGTGTGCAGGAAGACCCGCAGCGGCATGAAATTGCGGATCGAGACGGCAACCTCCCGTCCGTCACGGTGGATGTGGACGAATTTCGCATCCGGAAAGAGCCGGTTCAGCGCCTTGACCATGGTGATGGAATTGCCCGAGCGTTCTATCCAGACCTTGCGGCCGTGGCGGTCGGCGAGCCAGTCGAACCAGAACCTGTACTGGTCGGCCATCGGGGCCATAGGTCGGGACTTGATGACTGGCTCGAGTTCCCTGTAGAGCGCGTCGGGCGCCTCGGAGAGGTGCGGCAGCGTCATATAGAGGCAGGCCGGCAGGGTCTCCATGGTCCACGGGCTGCCGGGGCCGAACTCATAGGTGAACTCGACCGGGCTGCGCACCGGGTTGATCGCCTTGCGGAGCACCGGGGACGCTTCCGTCAAGAGCCGCCAGAAGCGCGGCCCGTCCATTTGCCTGTGGACAAGCCCTTCGGTCGCGAAGGAGACAAAGACTTCCGACAGGCTGAGCAGGTCCGGATGCAAGCGGACGAGATTCGACATGAGGGTCGAGCCGCAACGGCCAGTTCCGACGATGAAAACGGGCGCGTGTCGGGTCATTCTTGGCGGGCTCCGGTCTGGGGGCATGGCGGCGGGACCGGCGTCAGATGCCGCATTCCGCAGGCAAAGAAAACCCGTGCGCCTGTCTTGCACAGGTCCGGGCGTGGACAAATATCAGGGCGTCGGCCATACGAAACGCTTTGCGGCACAATTCCGGACAGACAGATTCCCATGACAGACATGATGCGCTCGGCTCTCAACCTCGTTCCCATGGTGGTCGAACAGACCAGTCGGGGGGAGCGGGCCTTCGACATTTTCTCGCGGCTCCTGAAGGAACGGATCATCTTCGTGACGGGCATGATCGAGGACGGCATGGCCTCGCTCGTCACAGCGCAGCTCCTTTACCTGGAATCAGAGAATCCGAAAAAGGAGATCGCGATGTATATCAACTCCCCGGGCGGCTATGTCTCCTCCGGCCTCGCGATCTATGACACGATGCAATACATTCGCCCGCCGGTGGCGACGGCCGTGATCGGACAGGCTGCGTCCATGGGATCGCTCCTGCTTGCCGCCGGCGCGGAAGGCATGCGCACGGCCCTGCCGAATGCGCGGATCATGGTCCACCAGCCGTCAGGCGGATACCAGGGCGTCGCAACCGACATCGAGCGCCACGCCGAAGAGATCATCGAGCTGAAACGCCGCCTGAACGACATCTACGTGAAGCACACGGGACAGAAATACGAAGTGATCGAGAGAAAGCTCGATCGCGACACGTTCATGACGGCCGAGGCGGCCGTCGAGTTCGGCATCGTGGACCGGGTGTTCGAGCGCCGGACCCTGCCGGAAGACGAAGCCTAGCAACCCTCCGGCGCGCCGTCATTTGCACCAGCGAAAGCGCGATGGCCTTGTGCCACAGAACAAAATGCGCACTGTTGATGGTAAAGCGGTGTGGCGCGGGCCTTGCGTAGGCGTTATGCAGCTCTATGATTGTAAAGGCGTACCGATCTGAGGCAGCGTAAAAGAGCGTTAAATCTTATCGGGCATTGAGGCACGAATGACCAAGCAAACCGGCTCCGGCGATTCGAAGAATACGCTCTACTGCTCTTTCTGCGGCAAGAGCCAGCACGAAGTGAAGAAGCTCATCGCGGGCCCGACGGTGTTCATCTGCGACGAATGCGTCGAATTGTGCATGGACATCATTCGCGAGGAGAACAAGACCGCCATGGTATCGTCCCGCGAAGGCGTTCCGACGCCGCGGGAAATCTGTAATGTCCTCGACGACTATGTGATCGCGCAGGACTATGCCAAGCGTATTCTCTCCGTGGCTGTCCACAATCACTACAAGCGCCTGTCGCACGCCTCCAAGTCGGATGGCGTGGAACTGTCCAAGTCCAACATCCTGCTGATCGGGCCGACCGGGTGCGGCAAGACGCTGCTCGCCCAGACGCTTGCCCGCATCATCGACGTGCCGTTCACGATGGCCGACGCGACGACGCTCACCGAGGCGGGCTACG
>CAYSED010000010.1:34671-47139 GCA_964429935.1 uncultured Hyphomonadaceae bacterium | reverse complement strand
TCGATGAAGATCACCGCCGAGGTGCGGGACTATGCGGCGGGCATGACGGACAATGAGAAGGCGGACTTGGAAAAGCAGGCGGCGGAAGCGCGCGAGGGGATGGAAGAGAAGAGCCGCGAGTTTATGGAGAAAGGTGGGGAGATTTATGTGGGAGAATAAATTCTTTCAATGAAAGGCGCTTTGTCGACCCACTATTTCCGCGCAACAGGCTTGTCGCCGTACTACTTCGCGAATGTGATATACAATGTCGTGAAGACGCCGGGCAATTACCTTCGGGCAATTGAAGATTTGTTAGGAGACATGTCGGGAGAAATTCTGGCGCGTAGTTTTCATCCTTACTCTAACCTTCATTGCTTCATTGAAGATGTTGCCAATGACCTATTCTTCGAAGAGCCAGAACGCGAAGACGATCAATACCTCGCATTGTACTTCATCAGACAAATCGGCGCTGCTCACATGCTCGAGGATCCGAATGACATCGACGAACTGTTGGAAGCGAGAAACGAACAATGGTTTGGTGATGCATTCGATAATCTAGTCGAGGAAGTCTTCGCGATTCTGTTTCAGAATGTGGGATTTCTTCAGCGCTTCAACGAAATGACTGTTTGGTATCTAAAGTCGTGGCTGGAATCGTTCGGAACACCCGAAATTCAAACAAACGGCCGCCTAAAGAGAGTACACGTACCTCAATTCGTGAAGGATGCAGTATATTTCAGGGATCGAGGCGAGTGCCGGAGCTGCAAGAAAGCAATAGATCGGCAGATTTCACCGCACCATAAGGAATGCTTCGATCACATTGTTCCGCTTGCCAACGGTGGTTCTAATGACATCAGCAACATTCAGCTACTCGGCGGACCATGCAATACGGATAAGTCGGCTCATTTTCGACCAGTGTCGGAGTTTTACCAACGGCACTATCCCGCGAAACGGGAAGATCAATAGCCGTAGGGCGGGTTAGCGGAGCGTAACCCGCCATTTTGGCTCCGGGAATTGGCGGGTCATGACCCGCCTACGCCCCCCCCTTTGCCCCTCCATAGCAAACAAAACTTCGTTTCGCCGTAGGGCGGGATGAAATCCCGCGATTGTGATCTGATGCCTCAAACGACAATTGGCGGGATTGCGGCTGCGCCTCCATCACCGCCATACCGCGCCAAACCTTCTGGCTTGTATCGGCCTTTGGCCTCAACGCCGCCCTACGGACTTCACGATTACATATGTTCGTGATATGTTCTGGACATGCCGAGCTATCGCCGTCTCTATGTGCCGGGGGGCACTTACGCCTTTACGCTGTGCCTTCATGACCGGCGGGCCGATACGCTCGTCCGGTATATTGATGATTTGCGCGCGTCATATCGTGAGGTGATGGCCCGGCACCCGGCCCGGACAATCGCGATCTGCGTCCTGCCCGATCACATGCATCTGCTCTGGGCCTTGCCGGACGGCGACTGCGATTTTGTGAACCGTTTGCGGCTGATCAAGGCCGGTTTCACACGGCGCTTGCCGCCGCACTTGAAATCCGTTGGACGAAAAGGTGAGTGTCACATCTGGCAATCGCGCTATTGGGAACATGTCATCCGCGATCAGAGCGACCTCGCCGCGCACATGGATTACATCCACTGGAACCCGGTAAAACATGGGCTTGTGACGTCGCCGGAGGCGTGGCCTCACTCGTCCTGGCATCGTTACAAGAATGATTGGAACCGGGAATGGAAACCGGAGCGGCCTGTCCTCCTCACCGAACCGTAGGGCGGGATGAAATCCCGCCAATATGACCGGCGGTTTCAGCGGCGGGATTGCATTGGCGGGATTGCATCCCGCCCTACGCCATTGCCTCACATCACCCCCAGCGCTAACCCTCCCCCCCATGACCGACACATCCCGCCTCGACGAAGTTGAAATGCTTGTGGTTCATCAGGACCAGACGATCGAGGACCTCAACGCGGCCATCACGGCGCAATGGACGCTGATCGAGCGGCTGGAGCGTGAGGTCGCGCGGTTGAGCGAGCGCGTCACCGAGACCGAACGGTCAACGGGCGAAGCCGCCCCCTTAAGCGAGGCCCCGCCTCATTATTGAGGACCACGAGCCACCAGCCTGTCCCCCTCCCTCCTCCGCCCGTGCGATCATCCCCTCATGACCCGCGCTGACATCTTGCGTTTCTATGCCGCGACGCCGATCTGGTTCTGGCCGGTCCTTTGGTGGAACCTGTTCCGGCTGGAGGCGACCCTTGCCCGCCGCTGCGCGGCCGGCGAGAGCGTGCTCGCGGAGATTGTCACCAATGGCCGCGGGCAGGTCCGCGTGCGCTGGATCAGCGTCACCCGCGCCCCGCTCTTCGCACCGCATGACGGCCCGGGCGTGATCGAACTCCACGATCTCGACGCCTACGCGCGCGCCTTCGCCGCCGCCTGCGCGCTCCCTGCATTGACGCGCCTCTGGGCACCCCTGCACCATGTTGGCCCGCTCAGCCCCGCCTCCGCGCCCCTCGAACCCGGCTAGGCCCGGTCTTATCTCCCGCAATCCGTCCGCCTGCCGGACCGGTCCCCCGCCGGTGCGGGCAGGCGTGCTGGAACATGGGGGCATGCCTCCCAAAAAAAACGAGGGCCTCGTGTCCCCACGGGCCCTCGCCTTCCTGCGCGTCTCATTGGGGCCCCTATCAGCGGGCCATCATCCGGGCGCGGCGTCTCCGGCGTTTCTCGAGCATGTTCGGCCGCCGGGCCGCGCCCGTGTCATTGGCGGCTTCCGGCGTTGCGGCCGGGACCTCGAGGGCCGGTGCCGGAAGGAACAGCGTCTCGAAGGCGTTCGGGCGGGCCGTCCGGAACGCGCTTTCCTGGCGGGCGCTCGGGGCGGGGGCGGACGGGGCGGGGTTATGGGCTTGCGGTTGCATTCTGGTTTCCTTTCAGGGTTCGGCGCATGGGCTGGCCGTCTGGATTTCGGGCTTTGGTTTCACTCGTCTGTTTCATCAAAGTGAGTGAAGGCTCACTCTGATATTTTACAGATGGGAAGCCGCTTACGAAAATCAATAAGGTTTTATTGAAAATCGATAGTTTCTTTTGAAACTTGAGCTCTATCAAAGCTCTGGCCTAAGCTGCCAGGCCATGGGCCGGACATCCCGCCCTGCCGTCTCAGCGCCCCCCTGTCCCACCCTGTCCCACCGCTGTCCCACCGCATGTCCCACCCCGGCGTTTGTCCGGAGGACCAGTCCTCGCCGCAAACACGAAAACGGGGCCGCATTCCCCATGCGACCCCGTCTCGGTTATCCGCCCTGTTCAGCGCGCCAAAAGGCGGGCGCGGCGGCGGCGGCGACCCGCCAGAATGCCCGGGCGGCTGTACCCGGTATCATTGGCCGGGCTCGGCGCAGGCACCGGAGCGGCCAGGAAGTTTCTGAAAACCGGGACCGCGGCAGGCGCGGGCGCCGGAGCGATCTGCATCTCACGGGTTTGCGGGGTCATGGTTCAAGTCCTTCAATTGCTTGTCGTTTCTCTCGGTCCCGGCGACTTCTTCGTGGATGTTGTCGCCGTCGATGGAGTACATCTAAGAAAGGACTTATTGTTTTTCAATAAGAAAGTATCGTTTTTCGGCGAATATCGTCAAACCCAATGAAATCAGGGCGTAACACCCCTCGCTTCTGGTCGATACCTAGTCCGAACTGTCGCCCCGGCCGAGCACCTCCCGCTTGCCGGCATGGTTCGGAGCCGAGACGATGCCCTCGTCCTCGAGCTGCTCGATCAGCGTCGCCGCCCGGTTGTAGCCGATCTTCAGGCGGCGCTGCAGGTAGGACGTGGACGCCCGCTTGTCGCGAAGGACGACCGCAATGGCCTGCGCGAAGAGATCCTCGTCGGCATTCCCGGTCGAGGTGCCGAGCATGGCATCCATCACGGCGCTCGTGTCCCCATCGTCATTATCTTCAAGAATGTCAGGGATATAGTCTGGCTCGCCCTGGTCCTTAAGCCAGGAGACGACCGCCTCGACCTCGTCGTCTGAGACGAACGGCCCGTGCAGGCGCTTGGTCTTGCCGCCCGGGGCCTGGTAGAGCAGGTCGCCCATGCCGAGGAGCTGCTCGGCCCCCTGCTCGCCCAGAATGGTGCGGCTGTCGATCTTCGTCGTCACCATGTAGGAAATGCGTGTCGGGAAGTTCGCCTTGATCGTGCCGGTGATGACATCGACCGAGGGGCGCTGCGTCGCCGTGATGAGGTGGATGCCGGCCGCCCGGGCCATCTGGGCAAGGCGCTGGATGCAGCCCTCGATCTCCTTTCCGGCGACCATCATCAGGTCCGCCATTTCATCAATGACAACAATGATGTTGGGCAGGGAATCGGCGGGCAGGATCTCAGTCTCGTAGACCGCCTTGCCCTGGTCGTCGAACCCGGTCTGGACCTTGCGGGCGAGCGGCTTGCCCTCGCGGCGGTACTGCTCGGCCTTGGTGTTGAACCCCGCGAGATTGCGCACATTGGCCTTCGACATGAGCTCATAGCGGCTTTCCATCTCGCGCACTGTCCATTTCAGGGCATTGATGGCCTTTTTCGGGTCTGTCACGACCGGCGAAAGGAGGTGCGGGATGCCCTCATAGATCGAGAGTTCAAGCATTTTTGGATCGATCATGATGAACCGGCACTGCTCCGGCGTCAGGCGGTACATCAGCGACAGGATCATCGCATTGACGCCAACCGACTTGCCGGACCCGGTCGTCCCGGCGATGAGCAGGTGCGGCATCTTGGCCAGGTCGACGACGGTCGGCGCGCCGCCAATGTCCTCGCCGAGCGCCATCGGCAGGGCCGCCTTGGAATTGCGATAGGCGTCCGTGCCGAGAAGCGAACGGAAGAACACGGTCTCCCGCTCGTCATTGGGCAGTTCGATGCCGATGGCATTCTTGCCGGGAATGACGGCGACACGGGCGGAAGTCGCGCTCATCGACCGGGCAATATCGTCGGCCAGCGCGATCACGCGGGCGGACTTGACGCCTGCGGCAGGCTCAAGCTCGAACAGGGTGACGACCGGACCAGGGCGAACCTCTATGATGCGGCCGCGCACGCCGAATTCCTTCAGCACTTCGGTGAGGCGGGCCGCCTGGGCGAGGAGCGCCTGTTCGTCGACCGCCCCGGAACGGATCGGCGGCACCTGCAAGAGGTCGATCGGCGGCAATTGGGCGCCGGACCTCGCGCCCCCCTTGTGAATGCGCATCGGCACGGCGCGCGCGGCGGGTCGGCGCACGGGGCCGGGAACCGGCAGGTCGCCCGGAACGGCGGCAATCTCGTCATCGTCCTCGTCGATGTCGAGGCCGTAATCGTCGTCATGGCCGTCCTCGCCGGCCTCCTGGGCAACCTTGCCGATGACGATCTGCCTCGCCTCGCCAGTGGGCGCATGCTCGCGCCGGGCAAGCGCCGCGCGCAGGAGGCCGCCCGCCGACAGAATGCCATTGGCCGCACGCCGCCCTTCCCGCGCTGCAGCCGATTGCAGGAGCCGGGCATCCCGCCGGCCAAACCCGAATGCCGCCGTCGCCGCGAGGATCGCGCACGTCCCGACGACAAGTCCCGCCATCGCCTTCGGGACCGGCAGCATCAGCGCTTCAAACGGAATGGTGAAAAGGTGCAGGAGCCCGTCGCCGATCACCCCGCCGAGACCGGCGCTGAGCGGCCAGGAGGCGGGCACCGGCCAGGACGCAAAGCAAGCCGCCGACAGCGGCACGAAGAGAAGGCCGAAGAACCAGCGGCTGATGCGCGGCTGGCCGATCAGGACCGTGCGCATTGCCCCGCCGATCATCGCGGCAAGGCCGGCCGTCCAGGCTGACCAGCCGAGCGACTGGCGGGCAAAGTCGGCAAACACGGCGCCGGCGCCGCCGAACAGGTTCTGCGCCTCGCCCGAGGTTGCCGCATTCCAGCTCGGATCAGCCGGCGCATAGGACCCGACGCTGCCGCAGACGAAAACCCCGGCCGCAAAGGCGAGCGCGCCCGTCAGCATGCGAAGGACCGGATCGCTGACAGAGCGGTCGCGGTCTTCGGCCAGCGTGACTTCGGTCAGGGTACGCGCTCTTGCCATGCGGGGCTCTCCGGGTGGGGATCGACAACTGGAATCCACCCTTTCGCAACAGCCTTAACGGGGGGCAAAGATTGTCCCGGGGACTGAAGAAATTTGTCGGAAAATTGCACCGGCGCCGAACGCCCGCCGCCTCCCTGCGCGCGCATGTCATCTGGACGGGCCTCGCTGTGGCAGGTACCTGAACGCCATGACCGGCCGTTCCTCCAGTGAATTCTTCGACCTTGCCGTGATCGGGGCCGGCCCGGCGGGCGGCACGCTGGCGATCCTGTCCGCGCTCGCCGGCTTCCGGACCCTCCTCGTCGATGCGCGGCGAGACGGGGACAGGACCCGGCCTGACGGGCGGAACTTCGCCGTCGTTCGCGGCAGTTGGGCGCTCCTGAAGACAGCCGGACTGACGGATGATCTCGCCGGCGCCGCCGTCCCGCTCAACGGGCTTGAGGCGACGGATGGCGGGCGGCACTGGCTCGGCAGGCCCTCGGCCCTGTTCACGGCCGGAGACCTTGAGCCGGCAGCGGACGGCACACCCCTCGGATACATGGTCGAGGCCCGCCGCCTTCAGGCCGCCATCGATGCCGCGCTCGCCGGGACGAGCGGCCTCTCCTGGCTGCCGGGAACGCGGTTCGGCGGGGCCTCGGCGGTCGATGGCGGCATGGCGATCATGCTCGGCGACGGGAGCGAGGTTCGCGCGCGGCTCGTGGCGGGCTGTGACGGCGTCGCCTCCCCGGTGCGCAGGGCGGCCGGAATCGCCACCGAAGGGCGCGACTATGGCAAGTCGGTCTTCGCCGCCGATGTCACACTCTCGCGCCCCCATCACGGCATCGCCCGGCAATTGTTCACCCCCGAAGGCCCGTTTGCAACCCTGCCCCTCTCCGGAGACCGGGCGAACCTTGCCTGGTACATGAAGCGCGGGGCCGCCGAGATGCTTGCCGCACGGCCGAATGCCGAGATCGAAGCCGAGCTGAATGCCCGCTTCCGGGATTTTGCCGGCGAAATGCGTGTCGAGGGCAAGGCCACCGCCTATCCGCTTGTGCTGCAGATCGCCAATGCCATGATCGCGCCGGGAATTGCCCTCGTCGGTGATGCTGCCCGGCGGATAAACCCGCTTGCAGGACAGGGGCTCAATCTCGGGTTCAAGGACGTAGCTGCGCTCGTCGAGGTCATCGAGGACGCGAGGGGCCTCGGCCTCGGGATCGGCTCAATGACCGTCCTTGAACGCTACCAGGCCTGGCGGCGGTTCGACGCCAACGCGACGGCGCTGGCCCTCGATTCGGTTGACCGCATATTCTCGAATGACTCGAGCCTACTTAAGCCCATGCGCGGACTGGCCCTTGCGGCGGCGAGCCGGGTCTCGCCGCTCCGGCGCGCCCTCGCCCGGCAGGCTAGCGCCGACCAGGCCGCCCTGCCCCGGCGCATGCGGACCAGCCCCCTGTCAGGCTGACGCCCGAGCCGGATCGTTCAACTGGATCATCCGCAGGTTCAGGAATGCGGCGACCGAGACCCATGCCAGATAAGGCACGAGAAGCGCCGAGGCCGTGGCGCTGAACGGCGCGAAAAGGACGATCATGGCAAGGATGGACAGCCAGAGCGCGCCAACGACCAGCAAGGCAAGGTCCATGCGCTTCAGGCCGAAAAAGGCGGCAGACCAGGACGCATTGACGACGAGGCTCGCCCCGTAGAGCGCGAGCTCCGGGGAGGCCTCCGCCCCCGCACGCTCCCAGAGGAGCCACCCGGAGGCGGCGTTCATCGCGAACAGGATGGACCACACGAGCGGAAAGGCCCAATTGGCCGGCGTCCAGCCGGGCTTTTTCAGTCCCTCATACCAAGCCCCCGGACGAAACACGCCCCCGCTCGAGGCGGCAAGGAGATTGGCTCCCGCAAACAGTCCGATCTCGGCCCATGGGCTCATGTCATCTCGTCCTCAGTCGCGCGATTGCCCGCTTTTCCCTTCATATGGGACCTGCGGGCCGCATGGCGAGGCGCGAGCGGCAGACAAGGACGGTTCGCGGCGTGCTACTCGGCGAGTTCAGCCGCACGGACCATGACATGGAAAATTTCGTTCTGCTCGATCACGCCCGTCAGGAATTCCGAACCGGGACCGCGCGAGAACACGGGCACGTCCTCCCCGGCATGGGTCTCGGAGCGCAGCGGGACCAAGGCCTGCTGCCGGAAGTCCGGAGCCGCCGTGTCGGTTTCGGACAGGTCTTCCCGGACACAGGGCGCCTCGGCTCCGGGCACGCAGGCTGACGGGCCATTGGCATAGCTGAGCGTCGTATAGGGTTTCCCGTCGTCAGCCAGAAGCGCGGCGCCGTCGGGCCGCACCACCTTGCCGAGGATCGGGCTGTTGCGCTCCGGATAGCCCTGGATCGTGAACGTATGCGAATGGTCGGCCGTCACGATGATGAGCGTGTCTTCCGGATCGGTCATGTCGAGCGCCGCCCGGACCGCCTCATCGAAGGCGACCGTGTCAGCGAGGGCGCGCGCCGCATTCGCTCCGTGATGGGCATGGTCTATGCGTCCGCCCTCGACCATCAGGACATAGCCGTCCTCGTCACGCGACAGGCGCGTGATCGCGGCCCGTGTCATCTCCTCTATGGAGGGCTCCCCGGCCGGGTCGGCCGGACGGTCCAGCTCATACTGCATGTGGCTCGGCTCGAAGAGGCCGAGAATGCGCGCGTCCGGATTGGCGAGTGCCGCCTCGAAGCCTGCCCGGTCGAAGACGCTGACATGGTCCGGAGACTTCGCGGCCCATGCCTCTGCAAGGTTCTCGTCCCGGCGGAGGCCCTGGGCACCCTCCGGGTCCGCATCGCCCGCCCGCAGGAAATTGGCCCGCCCGCCGCCGAGCGCGATCTCGAAATGGTCTCCGGCGTCCCAGCCGATGAATTGCCGCGCGATGTCCATGCAGGCCGCCGCGCTCTCGGGGACGAAGGCATCGCTCTCCCAGTCGCGGTTGACCGTTTCGGCAAAGGCCGCCGCAGGGGTCGCATGCGTCAGTCGCGCGGTGGAGATGATACCGGTGGCAAGGCCTGCCCGCTCGGCTATCTCGAAGATCGTGTCGGTGCCGTTGCCGGCCGCCGTGTTGCACATGTCGAACTCGGCACGCTGCGTCACCCCGACGGTTCGTTCCCGCGTCTTCACGCCGGCAAGGAGTGCCGTCGCCGTCGGCGCGCTGTCGGCGACCTGGGCGTCATGGGAATAGGTCTTGGCGAGCGCGGCAAAGGGCAGCGTGTCCATGGCGAGCCGGTGGCTCTCGCCGTCCACGCCGCGGACCTGCCCGGCATGGATGCGGGCGGCCGTCACCGTCGAGATGCCCATGCCGTCCCCGACAAACAGGATGATGTTCCTAGCGCCGCCCGGCACGCGGCCGCTCGCCCGCGCGTCAACGGAAGCCGAGGCGGAGCGGTAATAGGAATCGTCGGCCTGAACCGGAACGGTCGCTGCGCGCCCGAGCCCTCCGGCGGTGTCCGGGGTCGCCAGGTCAAGCTGGGCGCAGGCCGCAAGCAGTCCCGCTGCAAGTGCCAGTGCGGAAAGAGAGAGACGATAAGGCATGGCGGTTTCCTTCTGGCGGGGGAAGCATTCGGCATAAGGCGGCTTCATGACAGTTTCTTGGGCATCCTGCCAGTTTGCGCAAGGACGACCCCGGCTATGACGAGGCCCGCTCCGGCCATTTGCAGGGCGACCAGCGGTTCGCCGAAAAGCTGCCACGAGACGGCGGCGGCCGTGACGGGCTGGATCAGGACAAGGACCCCCGCAATGCCGGCGGGGGTGCGTCCGAGACCGGCAATGATGAGCCCCTGCCCGACAAACTGTACAATGATGGCGAGGCTGAGCGGGGCGAGCCAGCCAGCCGGAGCGGCCGGAAGGAGCGGTTCGCCGGACACGAGCACAACCAGTCCCCCGATGCAGGCTTCGGTCACTGTCAGCCAGAACAGGACGTCAAGCGCACGGATTGTCCGGCGCGCGAGCTTTGCCGAAAGCATGTAACCGGAAACGAACACGGCGGCGCCGAGGGCAAGCAAATCACCCCTGATGTCGGACTGGCCCCCTGCCCCGCCCCCGAAGGCCAGCAGGCCCGCCCCGGCGAGAGCCGCCGCTATGGCGAGAAACCAGATCCCGCCCGGCCGCTCCCGCAGGAAGAGCCAGGCTGCAAAACCAACCCCGACATTGCCGAGGTTCACGATGAACGTGGCATTCGCCACCGTGGTCAGGGTAAGGCTCCAGTGCCAGAGCGCGATATCGAGCGCAAAAAAGGCTCCGGCGAGAATCACGAACCGGTTCGGCCGCGTCGGCAGGCGGCGCTCTACCAGGGCGAGGACAAGGAAGATCATCGGTGCCGCGAACGCGTAGCGCCAGAAGGCAATTGCCTGCGGTCCGAGCGTGTCGAGCCCGAGGCGCAGCCCGATCGGGGCAAAGCCGATGGCAATCCCGCCCGCCAGCAGGAGCGAAGGCCCGGTCCAGTCCCTTGCGGTCCCCGGGGCTTCCGGAAGCGCGATGGTCACAGCACGGGTCCTGCAAGTCGGCGGATGTCTGAGGGCGTGATCCCCTCGGCGCGCAGGCTTCGCAGCGTCCTGGACCTGTCCCGCTTTGCGAAGCGCTTGCCGGTTTCGTCGAGCAGCAGGGCATGGTGCCGGTAGACGGGCACCGGCCAGCCCATGAGCGCCTGAAGCAGGACATGGACGGATGTTGCCGCGACAAGATCCTCCCCACGTATGACGTGGCTGACGCCCTGCAGTGCGTCGTCATGGCAAACGGCTAGGTGATAGGATGCGGGCGTATCCTTGCGTGCAAGCACAACGTCGCCGAATATTTCCGGGTTCGCCCGGACTGTGCGCGGCGCGCCGCTCCCCTCCTCCCGGTATGAAAGTTTGCCAAAAGCCTCGCCGAGCAAGTCCCGGCACCGCGCCATGGAAAGCCGCCAGGCGAAAGGAACCCCGGCAGCGAGGCGCCCTGCCTCTTCGGCCGGATCGAGCGGCGCACCACAGAACGCCGCCGGTGCCTCGTGCGGAGCGCGGCCGATCTCGGCAAGCACTTCGGTCCTCGTCCGGAAGCAGCGATAGACAAGGCCCTTGCCGACGAGGGCGTCGAGGACGCCCTGATAGTCGCCGAAATGCTCGGACTGGCGGCGCACAGGTTCCGGCCAGGCAAGGCCAAGCCATGCGAGATCCTCCCTTATGGCTGCGTCATATTCCGGGCGGCAGCGGGTCTCATCGATGTCTTCCAGGCGCAGCAGGACCGTGCCTGAAGCCGCCCGGGCCGCCGCCCAGACGGCCAGGGCAGACGCCGCGTGGCCAAGATGCAGGCAGCCGGTCGGCGACGGCGCAAATCGTGTGACGAAACGGCTCATGCCGTCGCATAGCGCCGCAATCACAAGATGGCCACTGCATAGCCAGCCGATCTGGCCTATGTAGGAAGCGAGGACGAACCACAGCCCCGGAAAGCCGCCCCGATGACAAATGCCCCAGACCCGGAACGCAACCGGCTCGCCGGCCGCCTCGGGCGAACGGCCCGGGTCGGCGCGAACCTCTCGGGTGCCGCGCTTGCGATCGGTGCAAGCCGGGTGCTCGGCGGCGAGGACGGCGACGAACGCGCCGCCCGCGCCCTCGCCGAAGCGCTCGGGCGCACCAAGGGTCCGCTGATGAAGGTTGCCCAGATGCTGTCGACCATTCCGGACTTCCTCCCCGCCGAGTATGCCGCCGAACTCTCGCGGCTCCAGGCACAGGCCCCGGCCATGGGCTGGCCCTTCGTCCGGCGCCGGATGCGCGCCGAACTCGGACCCGGCTGGGAGGGACGTTTCTCGGAGTTCGGCCGGACGGCGGCCCACGCCGCCTCGCTTGGACAGGTTCACCGCGCCGTCACGGCAGAGGGCGAGACGGTCGCTTGCAAGCTGCAATATCCTGACATGTCGAGCGCCGTTGAGAGCGATGTCGGGCAGTTGAAATCCCTGCTCGGCATCTTCCGGCGGATGGACGGATCGATCGACCCGAGCGCCATGGTGGAAGAGATCAGCGACCGCCTGCGCGAGGAGCTCGACTATGAACGGGAAGCGAGGGCCATGCGGCTCTACGGGGCCATGCTTGCCGACAAGCCCTTTGTCACGGTGCCGCAGCCGAAGCCGGAGCTTTGCACAGGCCGCCTTCTGACGATGACATGGCTGTCGGGCGAGCCTCTCACCGCCTTCGAGACCGCGCCGCAAGCCGTCCGCAACCGGATCGCCGAAATGCTGTTCTGGACCTGGTGGGGACCGATGAACGGGTACGGCGTCATCCACGGCGACCCGCACCTCGGCAACTACCAGCTTGTCGGGGCCGGCGAAGGCGTCAACCTTCTCGATTTCGGCTGCATCCGCATCTTCCCGCCCCGCTTCGTGGCGGGCGGCGGCGCGCCCTACCCGGCGGTGCGCGCCGCCCCCTTCGACCCCGCCCCTGCCGCCCCCCCGAGCC
>CAYSED010000010.1:30490-34661 GCA_964429935.1 uncultured Hyphomonadaceae bacterium | reverse complement strand
GACGATTTCGACGCCGCCTATGCCGCCTACGAGATCTGGGGGTTCGAGAACCTGACGCGCGAGCTCGTCGAGGTGCTGAATGTCTGGGCGAGATTCATTTACGGACCGATCCTCGATGACAGGGTGCGCACGATCGCCGACGGCATAGCCCCCGGAGACTATGGCCGCCGCGAAGCCTTCCAGGTGCGCCGTCTCCTCAAGGAAAAGGGTCCGGTCAAGATCCCGCGCGAATTCGTCTTCATGGACCGGGCAGCGATCGGGCTCGGCGCGGCCTATCTCCGGCTTGGCGCGGAGATCAACTTTCACCGCCAGTTTGAAGAGAGCCTCGAAGGCTTTTCCGAGGAAGCCGTCGCGGCACGCCAGTCCGAAGCGCTCAGCCGGGCCGGTCTCGCTTGACTGGCGCGAGCCGGGCCGGTGCCATCCTCGCCCGGCATCCCCTGCATGCGGCCTACTGGTCCGTGCTCGCGCCGGTCGTCTATTTTCAGCTTGCCATCCTCCTTCTGGCCCTCTTCCTGCCGGACCTCGCGGAGCGCCTCGACGGAACCGAGCCCGCCGACCTGCGCCTCAGGTGGCGGATGCTCGTGCTTGTCCAGTTCGCCGTGCTCGTGCGGGCTTGCGCCTGGGCGCACGCAACGGTCGGCAACCCGTTTGCCGGACCCCTGGGGACAAGCTCCAACTGGCTGTCCGGCGCCCTGTTTGCCGGACCAGCCGTGCTTATCGGCACGTCGGTCCTCATCGGCGCGGCGTTCGGCGACGGCGAGCCCGACTGGGCTTACCGGAACAGCGCGGCGAGAGAGATGTTCACGGGTCCGGCGCTCGGCCTTTCCATGGTCGTCTATGTCGTGGTCATCGCGCCGCGGCTCGAGGAGATCTGCTTTCGCGGCATTGCCATGGGGTGCCTGATCGGCCGGGGCATGGACCCCCGCCTTGCCGTTCTCCTTACCAGCCTTGTCTTTACGGCCCTGCACTACCAGTACACGCCGCTCGGCATGCTGGCCGTGTTCATTCCTGCCCTGTTCCTCGGCTGGCTGCGGATCGCGTCCGGCACGGTATCGGTGCCGATCGCCGCGCATATGGCGGCCAACGCGTTCTCGCTCTGGCTGCTGTCGGCGTCCGGGTAGTCCCGTTCGGTCCAGGTGCGGCTCGCGTGCGGCCTCAGCCTGCGTCCATGCCGACGGGTGCCAGCGCTTCCGGCGGATAGTCCACGTGTTCGAGATAGAGCCCCTCGGCCGGGGCGACCGGCCCGCAGGCGGCCCGGTTCCTCGCGGCAAGGATCTCCGCAATCCAGCCGATGGCTTCCTGCCCGCGCCCGACCTCGACCAGCGAGCCGACGATGGACCGGACCTGCCTGTGGAGAAAGGACGGCGCAGAGCATGTCACCTCGATCCGGTCGCCGGTTCGGGTGACCTTGAGGGCGTCGAGCGTCTTGACCGGGCTCGCTGACTGGCATTGCGCGTCCCGGAAGGTCGAGAAGTCATGACATCCGGCGAGCGCCTGTGCAGCCTGTTGCATGGCACCCGCATCGAGCCGCGACGGGACGCGCCAGGCAAAGCCCTGCGCCAAGGCAAGGTCGGCCCGGCGATTGACGATGACATAGCGATAATGGCGGGCCGTCGCTGAAAAGCGTGCATGGAAGGCAGCGGGCACCGGGCTTGCCGACAGGACGGCGACAGGGTCCGGACGGAGGTGGAAGTTCAGGGCGTCCGCCACCTTGCGGACCGGGATGTCTGTCCGGAGGTCGAGATGGGCCGCCTGCCCGCTTGCATGCACGCCGGCATCGGTCCGGCCCGCGCCGAGGACGGCGACGGCTTCTCCTGCAAGTTTCGCCGCCGCCGCCTCGATTGCGCCCTGGACAGTGGGCGCGCCGTCCTGCCGCTGCCAGCCCGCAAACGTCCGGCCGTCATATTCGATGCGCAGGAGGTAGCGCCGGGTGGCGGCATAGCCAGCCATCAGGCGAGCCTCGTCCCGGAGAGCACGGGCGTGCCTCGCAGGAAATCAGCCGCATCCATCGGCCCCTTGCCGGGACGCTGGACTTTGGTCAGCCGAACTGCGCCAGTCCCGCATGCGACGAGCAACCTGTCATCGAGCACCGTTCCGGGCGCGCCTTCTCCGGCCTCGGTGACGGACATCAGGCATTTCAGCCGCACAGGATCCTCGCCCGGGCGAGGCCGCCAGCCGCAATGTGCCCCGGGGAATGGCGACAGGCCCCGGATCCGGCAATCGACCTCCGCGGCCGGGCGCGCCCAGTCGATGGCCTGGTCTTCCGGACCGATCTTGCTCGCATAGCTGACGCCGGCCGCGGCCTGGGGAATCGCTGCGAGCGACCCTGCCCCAAGGCTGGAAATCACCTCCGGCAGCATATCCGCGCCGAGGCGGGCAAGCCGGTCATGCAGGCTGCCAGCCGTGTCGCCGGGATGGATCGGCGTTCGGGCGGTCGCAAGGACCGGCCCGGTGTCGAGCCCGGCTTCCATCACCATGGCCTGCACGCCGGTCAACGTGTCGCCCGCCATGATCGCCCGCTGGATCGGGGCCGCGCCGCGCCAGCGCGGCAGGAGTGATGCATGAAGGTTGATGCAGCCGAGCCGGGGCGCATCGAGAACTGCTTGCGGCAGGATGAGTCCGTAGGCAACGACGACCGCAAGGTCCGCCAAAAGCGCGGCAAAGGCCTCCTGTTCCGGCAGCTTCTTGAGCGAGCGAGGCGTTCGCACGGCCAGGCCATGCTCGGCTGCAAGCGCGTGGACCGGTGTGGGGCGAAGCGCCCGGCCCCGGCCGGCAGGCCGCGGCGGCTGGGAGTAGACGCAGGCAATCTCGTGCCCGGCGCCGAGCAGGGCCGCCAGGACGGTTGCGGAAAAGTCCGGGGAGCCCATGAAGATCAGCCGCATCAAGCCCGCGCTCCCGGATCGTCCTCGCCTCGGCAGGCGGGGCGGCGTCACGCTGCCTGCTGGCGCTTCGCCTTCTTCACCTTGTCGATGGCGCGCTGCCGCTTAAGCCGGGAGAGATGGTCAATGAAGAGCGTGCCTTCGAGATGGTCCATTTCGTGCTGGATGCAGACGGCGTAGAGCCCTTCGGCCCATTCCTCGACCAGCTTGCCGTCATAGTCGAGATAACGGATGCGGCAGCGTTCCGGCCGCTCGACTTCGTCATAGACATCCGGCACTGAGAGGCAGCCTTCTTCGTAGGGCTTCGTCTCCGCGACGGTCTCGAGGATTTCCGGATTGACGAAAAAGCGCGGGTTCGGCGCCTCGTTCTCCTGCAGATCCATCACGATGATGCGCAACGGCACGCCGACCTGAATCGCCGCAAGGCCGATGCCGGGGGCCTCGTACATGGTTTCCAGCATGTCATCCATGAGGCGGCGGTGCTGGTCCGTCACGCCGCCGGTCACCGGATCGGAAACAGTCTTCAGCCGGGGGTCCGGCACGGTGAGGATGTCGAGAATAGCCATGCGCATCAAATATGCAGCCGGGCGGGGCCGGTCAACTGGCCCCGCTCACTCTGCGGCGATCCGACGGGGCGGGGCTCCGGGATCAGGCTCGCCGCTGCCGCTGACGGGACCGGCCTGGCTTTCGATCCGTTTTGGCTCGGCCAGTTCCTTGTTTGGCGGGGCAATCGACAGGTCCTCGAACTTGCGAAGCGTCGGCATGACCCGGCTGTCGACCGAGCCGACGAGCTTGTTGAAATTGTCGACCGAGCCGGTGAGCGACTTACCGAGCCTGTCCATGTGCTCGAGCATCTTCGCCATGCGGGTGTAGAGTTCCGCGCCAAGGTCGGCTGCCGCCATGGCATTGGCGTTCATCTCGTGCTGGCGCCAGAGATGGGCAACCGTTCGGGCAAGGGCGATCAGCGTCGTCGGCGTGGTGACAATGACCTGGCGCGCCATGGCCTTCTCGATCAGGTCCGGCGAGTGCTCGAGGGCGGCGGCAAAGAAGTTCTCGCCCGGAATGAACATGGCAATATAATCAAACCGGTTGCCGAGATTGGACTGGTAATCCTTGGAGGCAAGCGCGCTGACATGCCGCTGGACGCTCTGGGCATGGGCCTTGAGATGGGCGAGCCGCTCGGCCGGGTCCTCGGCATTGACGGCCGCCATGTAGGAGGCGAGCGAGACCTTGGAATCGACGACGATCTGCCGGTCTCCCGGCAGGCGGATGACCGCATCCGGTCGCTGGCG
>CAYSED010000010.1:17908-30480 GCA_964429935.1 uncultured Hyphomonadaceae bacterium | reverse complement strand
TCAGTCTCGTCATGCACCTGTTCGGTGAAATCGCAGTGCGACGACAGGCCCGCCTGCTCCATGACATTGCGAAGGGTCATCTCGCCCCAGCGCCCGCCGCCTTTCGGGGCGGTCAGCGCGCTGACAAGCTTGCCGGTCTCGGCCGTATTGCGGTGAAGGCTCTCGGCGATGGCCTTGACCTGTTCCGACAAAAGGGACTTGTCGGCGGTCCGGACCCTTTCCAGCTCGTCGACCCGCTTCTTGAAGGCGTCGAAATTGTCGCCGATCGGCTTCATCAGTTCCCTGAGCTGGCCATTCGCGCCTTGCCGGTGCTTCTCGAACGTCTCGTTGGCGAGCTGCAGGAACTGGGCGTTGGCCTGCCGCAGCACGCCCTGCGCCAGGTCGGCGAATTTCCTGTCGTCCGCTTCGCTGCGCGCGTTGGCTTTCGCAAGGTCGATCTCTGCCTTGTTCGCGACTGCCCGCTGGGTCTCGACCTGCTGTCCGAGCGCCTCGATCCGCGCCGCCGCCAGTTCCTCTTCGGCCCTGGACCGCGCGAGTTCACCTGCCGCCCTGTCGAGCCGACCCTTCAGCCAGATGCCGGTTGCCCCAAGGCAGAGACAGGCCAAGAGGAATCCGAGGTGCAGGCCGTCAAGGCCGACCGATCCGATCTGCACGAGCGTTTCCATCATTGACCGTTACCCCGATTCTCCGTGGCAAGGTCATGAACATAACAGGAACGATCAAATTGGTCGAGACTGGATGTGAGCCCGTCAGACATTGAAGCGGAAATGCAGGACATCGCCGTCCTTCACGACATAGTCCTTGCCCTCGGCGCGCATCTTCCCGGCATCCTTGGCACCCTGCTCTCCGCCATGGGCGACATAGTCCTCGAAGGCGATGGTCTCGGCCCGGATGAAGCCCTTCTCGAAATCACCATGGATCACGCCGGCCGCCTGAGGCGCTGTCCAGCCCTTCCGGATCGTCCAGGCCCGCGTCTCCTTCGGCCCGGCGGTGAAATATGTCTGCAGTCCGAGCAGGTCATATCCGGCGTGGATCAGGCGGTTGAGGCCGGCCTCGGCGAGACCGAGGCTCTCGAGGAACTCGGCCGCCTCCGCCTCGTGAAGCAGGGCGAGCTCGCTCTCGATCTGGGCGGAAATGACAACCGCGACCGCGTTCTCCCCGGCAGCGCGCGCGGCGACACTGGCCGAATGATCGTTCCCGCTTGCCGCGTCGGCCTCCCCGACATTCGCGATGAACAGCACCGGCTTGGAAGTCAGGAGCTGCAGCATCCGCCAGGATCTCTGGTCCTCCCTGGCCACCTTCGCCATGCGCGCGGGGCGGCCGGCATTCAGTTCGGCGAGCGCGAGGTCGAACAGGTCGAGCTGCGCCCTCGCGTCCTTGTCGCCGGACCTCGCCTTCTTTTCCGCCGCGACCCGCCGCTTTTCGAGACTCTCGAGGTCGGCGAGCATCAGTTCGGTCTCGACAATGTCGAGGTCCGCGATCGGGTCGATCCGGCCGCTGACATGGGTGATGTCGTCGTCCTCGAAGCAGCGCAGCACATAGATGACCGCGTCGGTCTCGCGGATATTGGCGAGGAACTGGTTGCCGAGCCCCTCGCCTTTCGATGCGCCTTCGACAAGCCCGGCAATGTCGACGAAGTTCATTCGCGCCGGGATGATCTCCTTCGACCCGGCAATGGCCGCAAGCTTCGCGAGGCGCGGCTCAGGCACGGCCACCTCGCCGACGTTCGGCTCGATCGTGCAGAACGGATAGTTCGCGGCCTGCGCCGCAGCCGTGCGGGTCAGGGCGTTGAAGAGGGTCGATTTGCCGACATTCGGCAACCCGACAATTCCGCACTTGAACCCCATGGCAAGCTCCGCAAATCCGTTCTTTTGCCGGGGATTAGCGGAATTTTCAGGGAATGACAGGCCCTATGTGTCGCCTGTAAGCGGAATCCTCTGGTCAGGGGGCGCCACAGCGATAGTCTGAATCCCTGAAACGAATTGCAGGTCCATGGCCTCGTTTGATGTCTTTCTCGCCTATGCGCCCGGCGACCAGGAAATGGCCGCCCTCGTGGCGCGCCGCTTGCGGGCCCTGAAGTTCAAGGTCCGCTTCAGCACACGCGGCGAAGACCCGGCCTTCGACGACAAGGACGCCCGGGACGCGCTGAGGTCGCAGTCCATGCTCGTCCTGTGGTCGGAGGATGCGGTAAAGTCCGACTGGGTGCGCGCTGCCGCCTCTGTCGGCCAGACGCGGGTCGGCATGCTGGTCGAGGCCTCGCTCGACAAGGCCGTGCCGCAGGAACCCTTCCGCTCCCACAAGAGGTTCGACCTTTCAGGCTTTACCGCCCGCAGAAATGTCGAAGGCTGGTACCAGACCATCGAAGAGCTCGGCCGCAGGGATGGCCGCCGTCACTTGCGCGCCTGGATCGACATTCCTGCCAGGGACGAGGATGCAAAGACCGAATGGCTGGCAGCCCATCCGACAGACCCCCTCGCCCTCCACGCCGAAACGCTGCGCGAAAAGAAGCGCGGAGCCAAGCCCTCGCGCGCTGCAGCAGCAGCCGGGGCGGCGGCCCTGACCTCCACGGCCATCGGCCAGAACCGGGCAGCGCCCGCTCCGGTCTCGGCGCGTCCTCAGGCGAACGGGACGAAAGCCGCCATGGCCCCGCCGCGACCGTCAGAGGCGGCGGACTGGTCCGTCTGGCTTGTCCCGCTTGTCCTGGCAGGCATTGCCGGCTTCTTCCTCCTGAGCTGGCAAAACAGTTCCCGGCCCCTGCCCGGCCTTCCGGCCCTCGCCAACGGAACATTCGCGCACGCCGCAAGCTGTCCGGCTGGAACGGTTCCGGCGAGCCTCATTGCGCCGCCCATCCTCGAAACCGGGCCTGTCGTCAACGACACGGAGTGACGGGGCTCAGGCCTCGTCAGGCGGGCGCTGTCTCGGATCGTGCCGTGGCGCGGGCGCAAGCCGCATGACCTCGGTCTGGTAGCGCTCATCGTCGCCCGCGACAAGCATCGGCAGGGACCGCGCAGAGGCCTCAAGCAGCGGTTCGAGCCAGGATTCGTCCGCCTTGCTGAAATCCGACAGGACATAGGGCATGACCGCGCTCTTGTCGCCCGGATGGCCAATCCCGAGACGAACCCTGCGAACATCCGGTCCGATATGGGCGATTGCCGAGCGTATCCCGTTGTTGCCGGAATGACCCCCGCCGCGTTTCACGCGCAGGCGCCCGGGCGCCAGGTCGATCTCGTCATGAAAGACCGTGACATCGCCGCTCGCGACCCTGAAGAAGCGTGCTGCCGCGGACATGGCCTGTCCGGTCTCGTTATAGAATGTCAGCGGCTTCATCAGAAGCACGCGCACGTCCCCGGCAGGCGTGCCGACCGTGCCTTCGGCGATCAGGGCGCTGAATTTCTCGCGCCATGGCGGGAAGCCGAACCGGGCGGCGATCCCGTCGATCAGGACAAATCCGATATTGTGCCGGTTGCGGGCATATTTCGCGCCCGGATTCCCCTGGCCGACCAGAACCTGCACCGGCCCGTCTCCTCATGCGAGCGCGCCGCCCGCACCCTGTCGCCCGGAGACCGGCGCAGGGCGCGGAACCGGTTGCGTCTCAGCCCTCTTCCTTGTCGCCGGCTTCCTCGGCCTCGCCGGCACCTTCGGGCGCGTCGGTCTCGACCACGGCCGCCGCGCGACCGGCAATCGTCGCGATCGTGAAATCGCGGTCCGAAATGGTCGGCGCAGCACCCGCCGGCAGTGCAATGTCCGAAATCTTCACATTGTCGCCGATCTCGAGGGCCGAGATGTCTGCGGTTATGAACTCGGGAATGGCATTGGCCGCCACGTCAAGCTCGACTGTGAACCGCACGACATTGAGCGTGCCGCCCTTGCGCAGGCCGGGGCAGACGTCCTCGCCGACAAAGCGGACGGCCACTTCCACCGAGATCACCTGATTGGCTTCCACGCGATAGAGATCGACATGCATTGCCTTGTCGCTGACCGGATGGAACTGGATATCCTGCGGGATCACGAGCTGGCGCTCGCCCTTGTGGACGAGGGTGACCGTATGGCCCCGGAACTTGCCGGAATTCAGCGCCTTCATGAGTTCGTTGTTCTTCAGCGATATGGCCACCGGGCCGAGGTCGCCGCCATAGAGCACGCCGGGCACCAGCCCGTCGCGCCGGGCCTGGCGTGCCCCGCCCTTGCCGGTGCGCTCGCGCACCTCGACGTTCAGTTCGAGATTGTCTGCCATTGTCCTGATCCTTTCGCCCTGAGATCCCTCCGGGACAGGGCCCGGACAATCACCTGACACGCGCAGGAAAAGCCTGCCGTTTCGCAGGCGGGTCTATAGACGCCCCGAACGGGGCGCGCAAGGCAGCTTGCTGCGCCGGAACCTATTCGACCTGCCAGACCACCTGTCCGCCGACGACCGTCATGACCGGCTGCGTTTCGAGAATCTGGTCTGCAGGGATGCGCATGAGGTCACGGTCGAACACGCTGAAGTCGGCCCACTTGCCGGCCTCGATCGTGCCGAGTTCCCCGTCCTGGAAGGACGCATAGGCGGGCGAGGCGGTCAGCATGCGCAGCGCCTCTGCCCGCGTCACCGCCTCTTCCGGATGCCAGCCCGGCCCGGATGTCCCTTCCAGGGTCTTGCGGACGGTGGCGGCATAGAACTCGATCATCGGGGATCCAACCTCGACCGGCGCATCCGAACCGGCGACGACGACGGCACCGGCCCGCAGGAAACTCTTCCAGGCATAGGCGCCCGCAAGCCTGTCGAGCCCGAGACGGTCAGGGGCAAATTTCAGGTCGCCTATGGCATGCGAGGGCTGCATCGAACTGATGATCCCGAATTCGGCAAAACGGGCAATGTCCTGCGGCCTGACGATCTGGGCGTGCTCGACGCGCCAGCGGGCCGCCCGTGCCGCTTCCGGCTCGCCGAACGTTTCGGCAATCCAGTCGATAGCTTCCGCATTCGCCTTGTCGCCAATGGCGTGCACCGCTACCTGAACTCGCGCCTCGCGGGCGGCGGCCATCAGCCCGATCGTCGCATCCTTCCCGCGAACGGCGAGGCCCTGCGTGTCCGGCCGGTCGGCATAGGGCTCGAACAAGAGCGCTCCCCGGCTGCCAAGCGCGCCGTCCATGTATATCTTTACGGCCCGGTTGCGGATCGTATCGGTTTCGTACTTGCGCTCTGAGGCAAGATCGAGCCCGCTCTCGTCAAAGGAATTGTAGACCCTAATCGGCAGGCGTCCTTCCTCGTCGAGGCCTTCCATGAGCCGTGCGTCGCGCGGGGACACCGACATGTTGTGCAGGCCCGTCCAGCCCCGGGAGGCGTAGACGCTTGCGCCGACGGCAAGTGCCGTTTCGCGCTCGGCCCGGCTCGGCGCGCCGACAAGGTCGAGGAGGGCGGCCATGGCATTGTCGACAAATATGCCGGTCGCCGCGCCGGTCTCGTCCCGTTCGATCCGCCCGCCGGACGGGTCGGGGGTCTCGTTGTCGATCCCGGCCTGTTCCATCGCCGCTGTATTGGCCACGAGGGCATGCCCGTCGGCACGCACGAGGATAACCGGATTGTCGGGCGAGGCCGAATCGAGATCGATCGCGGACGGCATGCGCCCCTCCGGCCAGTCCGTCTCGATCCATCCCCGGCCGAAAATGACCGTACCGGGGGCTGCATCCCGTGTCTCGCGGGCTATCCTGCGCACGAGCCGCTCAAGCGAGGTCGTGCCGGACAGGTCAAGGGTCAGTTCGCGCTGGCCGATCCCGAGAAGGTGGGCGTGCCCATCGACGAAGCCCGGAAACATGGTCGCCCCGTCAAGATCGATCTCGCTTGCAATCACCGGAACGCGGCCGCGCAATTCCGAAGTGCGTCCCGTGGCAACGATCCTGCCGTCGCCGCCGACAAGCACAGCTTCGGTGGAGGCCGCATTCGCCAGGCCGGTATAGATCCGCCCCCCGGTATAGAGGCTGTAGGGCCCGCCCCCGGCCTCGGAAGGACCGGCCGACGCCGCGTCAACCGCCTCCGGAGCGCCCTCCGGCTGGCCGGGTGCGCCGCAGGCAGCGATGAGCATGGCTGCTAGTCCGGCCAGCGATTTGTGCATCACGCCGCTCCTCTCGAATCCCCGCGGAGAGTGACCATGCCCGCTGCCGATTGTCCAGTTTTACGGGGCCGTCGTCCGGTCGGCCGGCACGGTCTCTCAGGCGAAGCGGGCTAGCCTGCGCGAAGTCGCCGCGCAGGGCGGCTCAGGCGGCGGCTTTTTTCTCGATGTCGCGCTTGATCTTCGCCGCGCGCTCGGAAAGGATCTCTGTCTTCGCCTTGGCAAGATAGGCATCAAGACCGCCCAGCTTGTCGACGGTGCGCAGCGCCTTGGCGGCGATCTTCAGCCGGAAGCTCTGGTCGAGCGTCTCCGACCGAAGCTTGACATCGAGAAGGTTCGGCAGGAACCGCCGCTTGGTCTTGATATTCGAGTGGCTGACAGTGTGGCCGACAATGGGCTTAGTGCCGGTCAATTCGCACGTCCGGGACATCGGGAACTCGTTCGCTGGCTTGCATGGAAACTTGGAAGCGGGGAGGTACAGCTTTCGGGTGCGGGCGTCAACCGCCCCTCCTGTGCTAGATTCCCCGATCCGGCGGGCCCGGCTGATGCATGCCTCGCCTCCTTTACACAATCACAAGAGGTTATGGCGACACTGCAATGTCGCCCAGGAAGGCCGAGCCATGCCGAAACTCTCCGTCGCCCAGTTCCTCAAGGCAAGCGAACGGCTTGAAAACGGGCTGGCCATCTACCGGTCTGACCTTACGCTCCTCTTCGCCAACAAGGCGTCGCGCGCCCACTTCCCCGAAATGAACCGTCGCCTGATGGCGGGCGAGAGCTTCGAGGAGGCCATCGGCGGCGAGATCGCCAAGATATTTCCCGGCCATTCCGAAGACGCGAGGGCTCGCATGACGGCAACCGCGACGGCGGCCGTCCGCAATTGCGAGGCGATCGAACTCGTCGGCCAGGGCCGCAGGTCGCTGAAAACATATTATACGAGGACAGACACCGGCGACATCATCGGCATCAGCGTTGACATCACGGACCTGCGCGAGCGCGAGAAGGCTCTGGAGGCGGCACGTCTCGAGGCGGAGGCGGCGAATGCCGCCAAATCCGAATTCCTGGCCACCATGAGCCACGAGATCCGCACCCCGCTCAACGGCATACTCGGCATGTCGCAGGCGCTCCAGTCGCGCAATCTCAGCGCCGAGGAAGCCGATATGGTCGCCACCATCCTCGAAAGCTCGAAATCCCTGATGACCATCCTCAACGACATTCTCGACCTCTCCAAGATCGAAGCCGGCCGCCTCGACCTCAATCCGGTCTCGACCGACCTCCGGCACCGGCTGGCCCGACTTCAGAAATTCTTCCTGCCGACAGCCGAGGAAAAAGGGCTTTACCTTAAGGTAGCCGTCGATGCGCGGGTCCCCGCCGAACTCGTGATCGACACGGTCCGTGTCCGCCAGTGCCTGTCGAATCTCATCGCGAATGCCATCAAGTTCACTTCGCAGGGCGGGGTTCTAGTCGCCGTCAAGAGCCAGCCTGAAGCCGCAGACCCGGACCGCCATCTCGTCACGATCCATGTCTCGGACACCGGCATCGGCATTTCCCCCGAGCAGAAATCGCGCCTGTTTGAGAACTTCAGCCAGGGCGACGGTTCGACAAGCCGCCGTTTCGGCGGGACAGGCCTTGGCCTTGCCATTGCCCGCCGCCTCGCCCGGATGATGGGCGGCGACGTCACAGTCGTCAGCAAGCCCGGCGAAGGCTCGGTCTTCACGCTGACCCTCGTCGCGAAGGCCGGCGCGAGCGCTCCCCCGCTCCCGTCTAGCCCTCCGGAGCTGTCGCTGGTGCCCTGCGGCGGAAACGGCGCGAAAGGCGGCGAGGGCGAAAGGCGCGTTCAGCCGGATGCCGACGGCAAGGCGTCCCGGCCGGAGACCGGCCTCCGCGGCATGCGGACCCTCGTTGTCGATGACAATGCCATCAATCGCCGGGTCGCGCGGCTCTTCCTCGAGCCCTTCGGCGTGCTCGCGACGGAGGCAGCGAACGGTGCAGAAGCGCTCGAGATACTCTCGAAGGAGCCTTTCGACCTCGTGCTGCTCGACATGCACATGCCTGTCCTAGACGGACAGGAAACGATCGCGCGGATCAGGCGGTCGGGCTCTGGCTGGAGCCGTGTGCCGGTGATTGCGCTGACCGCGGACGCCATGTCGGGAGACCGCGAGACCTGCCTGCAGCTCGGCATGGACGGATACGTCTCCAAACCCGTCGACCAGCGCGAAATGCTGTCCGAGATCCTTGCGGTCCGGGCAAGGGCGGCAAAGGCGGGCCGGACAGCGCTTCCGGGTTCGCAGTCCGCTGCGGCGAGGCCCGCGCCGGTGCTTCCGGACGACGGCCTCGACGATATTTTCGAGCCCGGCATCCCTGCCCCAAGGACCGCCCGTATCTAGCGCTCGCTTGCCCTCGCGACCCGGACGGGGCAGATGAACTCACTCTGGCGCGCCCCGCCCCGCTGACGAGAGACCCTCCGGCATGTCGACCCTGAAGGCCGTTCTCGGCCCGACCAATACAGGCAAGACCCATTATGCCATCGAGCGCATGCTCGCGCATGGAACCGGCATGATCGGCCTGCCGCTCCGCCTGCTGGCGCGCGAAGTCTATGACCGGATCGTCGCGGCCAAGGGTCCGGGCGCGGCCGCCCTCATCACCGGGGAAGAGCGCATCTGGCCGAAGGGCGCGCGGTATCTTTCCTGCACCGTCGAGGCGATGCCGACACACGTGCCGGTCGACTTTGTCGCGATCGACGAGATCCAGCTCGCCGAGGACCCTGACCGGGGACACATCTTCACCGACCGCCTGCTGCGGGCGCGTGGCACCGGCGAGACGCTGCTTCTCGGCGCGGATACGATGCGTCCCGTCCTTAAGGCTCTCGGTCTGCCCGCCGAGACGGAGCCGCGAGTGCGGTTTTCCGAACTCGCCTATACCGGACCCCTGAAGGTGACCCGGCTGCCGAAACGCACGGCCATCGTCGCCTTCAGCGCCGAGGAAGTCTATGCTATTGGCGAACTGCTCCGGCGACAGAAAGGCGGGGCAGCCATTATCATGGGCGCGCTCTCCCCGCGCACGCGCAATGCGCAGGTCGAGCTCTACCAGTCCGGGGAGGTCGACTATCTCGTCGCGACCGACGCGATCGGCATGGGGCTGAACCTCGACGTCGATCATGTCGCCTTCGCGTCCGCCACCAAGTTCGACGGCCACCGCCGCCGCCGCCTGCGGCCGGCCGAGATGGCCCAGATCGCCGGCCGCGCCGGACGCTTCCGCACGGGCGGGACCTTTGGCGAGACCGCCGACTGCCCCCCTTTCGAGGACGATCTCGTTGCCCGCATCGTGAACCACGCCTTCGATCCGGTCGAGCGGGTCGAGTGGCGCAACAGCGACCTCTCCTTCGACAGTATCGATGCGCTCCTTGACAGCCTGTCGCGCCCATCCGGCAAAGCGGTCCTCAGGCAGAACCCGAATGCCCTCGACGAGTGGACGCTGAGACGGATCACTGCTGATCCCGGCATTTCCTCATCGACCTCCGGACCGGCGCGCACGCGGCGGATCTGGGACCTCTGCCGCCTGCCGGATTTCCGCAAGGCCGGCCAGGACGGACACCTGCGCATCGTTCAGGGCCTGATCGGGCCGCTCGCCGATCCGGATGCGCGCCTGTCCGACGAGGCCATGGCAAACCGCATGGAGCGTCTGGAGTCCACGCTCGGCGACATCGCCGCGATCCAGGACCGGCTGGCCGCCATCCGGACGTGGGCCTATGCCGCCCAGCGCGAGGACTGGCTTGAAAATCCCGCGCTTTGGCGCGAAAAAACACGCGAGCTCGAAGACAGGCTGTCGGATGCCCTGCACGAGGCGCTGACGGCTCGCTTTGTCGACAAGCGAACGCGCACCCTCATGGCAGGTATCGGAAAGGATCGATCCCTCATGACCGAAATCAGCGGCCGCGGCGACATCGAGGTCGAAGGCCATCTTGTCGGCCGGCTCGCCGGTCTCCGGTTCGAGGCAGCTTCGACGGCTCGCACCCTCGAAGGCCGTGCCGTGCGCAATGCCGCGCTTGCCGCTGTGCTGCCAATCCTTTCGGAGCGGCTCGAGGCCATTTGCGCTGCCCCTGCTGCGGCTTTCTCGCTCGATGGCGACGGCCGGATCGTCTGGAACGGCGAGCCCGTAGCGGTTCTCGAACGGGGGTCGTGCTGGCTGAAACCCGGCGTGCGCCTAATTGGCGGAGACGAGGCGGCACATGACTTCCGCGAGCGCGCAAGG
This sequence comes from uncultured Hyphomonadaceae bacterium, assembly GCA_964429935.1. Classification (GTDB taxonomy): domain Bacteria; phylum Pseudomonadota; class Alphaproteobacteria; order Caulobacterales; family Hyphomonadaceae; genus CALLCD01. The sequence continues at coordinate 20,152 of CAYSED010000010.1, read as the reverse complement.
CTTGCCATCCTTGCCTGGGTCCAGGGGCATGTCGGCTCGGTGCTCGCTCCCCTCGTCCGCCTCGCCGAACCCGACGCGACCAGCAGCTTGCCGGCCGCCGCGCGGGGGCTCGCCTTCCGCCTTGCCGAAACCGGGGCGGCCATCGACCTGCGCCAGGACGATCCGCCGGTCCGGATAGAGGCCGGTGCCCGGGAAGCGCTGAAGGCGCTCGGCTTGCGCGCCGGGCGGGTCTGCGCCCATGTTCCGGAGGTCCAGAAGCGGGCTGCCCAACGGCTGGCCGTCCTCCTCCGGACGGTCCACGACGGCGCGCCCTGCCAGCTTGCGCCGGAGGGGGCCGGCTCCTTTGCGCCGCAGGCGGACTGGTCGGACGCCCAGCTTCTGGCCAATGGCTATCTCCGGCTCGGCAGGCGTGCGGTGCGCGCCGACCTCGCCGAGCGGCTCGCCTGGGACATCTCGAAGCGCCGCAAGGAGGCCGGGAAGAACCTGTTTGCCCTGCCGCCGGAGCTGGCCTCGATCATTTCCAGTCCGGGCGACGACTTTCCCGATGCCGTCAGGGGGCTCGGTCTCGTGCCGGCCGAAAAAGACCCCGAAACAGGTCGCCCGACATTGTGGCGGTATGGCCAGAAGGGCGCCAGGGCGACGCCGACAAGCAAAGCGCCAAAGAGTCCGGTCGGCCGCCGGGAGCAAACCGTCCGGCCGAAGCCTGCGGCAGGCAGTGCCGAGCGCTCCGCCCCGCGACGGGCTGCCGATCCGTCAAGTCCGTTTGCGGCCCTCGCCGCCCTCCTGCCCGATCCGCACGACAGGAGACCGCCGCCCCGGCGCCGAAAGCCCCGGTCCAGGCCGGCGAACGCAGCCGCAGTCCCGGAGGGCGAACCTTCAGCCAACCCGAAAGGGGATGCTTGAGCGCCGTCGCGACCAGTGCGGGCGTGCGCCTTGACATCTGGATGTGGCGCGCGCGCTTCTTCAGGACGAGAAGCGTGTCGGCAAGCGAGATCGCCGCCCGGGGCGTGCGCCTGTCGCGCGCCGGTCTCGTCCGCCGTGTGACACGGCCCGCGACTACGGTCATGGTAGGCGATATTGTGACCTTTGGCAGCGCGGTGCATATCAGGAGTGTCGAAGTCCTGGCGCTTGGCGTTCGGCGCGGACCGGCACCGGAAGCGGCCGGGCTGTTCCGGGATGTTGCACAGGAGGACTGAAGTGACTGGGTTTTTCTCTCGCTTGTTTGGTCGCGGCGCGGAAGCGGAACCCCCCGGGCCGTCTGGTCCCGAAGCGGCTGCGGCCGCCTTGCTCGTGGAGGCCGCCCTGTCGGACGGGATCTATGCCGACCTTGAAAGCGACCGGATCGCCCTCATCCTGCTTGAAAGCTTCAATTTTGATGCAGAAAAAGCCGACGCGATTCTCGCCGAGGGAGAAATGCTAGCCGAGGAAGCCGTCGGGGCTCACGAGTTCACCAAGCATGTGAAGATGCTGCCGCTGGAACAGCGCGCCGCCATGATCGAGGGTCTCTTCCTCGTGGCGCTCGCCGACGGAGAGAAGTGCGCGATCGAGGATGCCTTCATCCGGCATGTCGCCTCGCTCCTGCATGTCGACGATGTCTCGCGCGCCAAGGCCCGGCAGCGCGCCGAGGCGCGCCACGCCTCCGGCGGCAATTGACTTTTGCCCGCCGCGACGCCAAGTCCGCAACGCCAGACCGAGCCCCCGAGTTTCCGGAGCATGACCCGACCATGACCTATATCGTCACCGACGCCTGCATTCGCTGCAAGTACATGGATTGCGTCGAGGTCTGCCCGGTCGATTGTTTCTACGAAGGCGAGAACATGCTCGTCATCCATCCCGACGAATGCATTGACTGCGGCGTCTGTGAACCGGAATGCCCGGTCGAAGCCATCAAGGTGGACACCGAAGACGATCCGGACGGCAAGTGGCTGAAGCTGAATACCGAATATGCCAAGGTCTGGCCGGTTATCACCCGCATGAAGGAACCGCCGGCAGACCGCGAGGACTTCGCGAACGTAACCGGCAAGCTGGAATTGTATTTCAGTCCGAAGCCCGGAGAGGGCGACCGCTGACCCCGCACTGCGCATTTGTCTTTTGTCGCAATTTGTGATAAAAACTACGTAAGTGTCACAGTAACGCCATCCCGAGACCGTGTCCGGCTGCTTGTCTGCATTCGGACCTTTTGTTTTGGGAGCCAGCCGGTTGAGTGAAAAGGACGTCCCATGGCAAAAACAGCAGAAAAAATCT
>CAYSED010000010.1:0-17898 GCA_964429935.1 uncultured Hyphomonadaceae bacterium | reverse complement strand
TTGGCGTCGGCCAGCATGTCGTCTACCCGGCCCATGGCGTGGGAACGGTACGAGCTGTCGAGAAGCAGAAGGTGGCCGGCATGGACCTTGAAGTGTTCGTTGTCGCCTTTGACCAGGACAAGATGATCCTGCGCGTGCCGACCAACCGGGCCGAAGCTTCCGGCATGAGGGCACTCGCCGGAACGAAACTGGTTGACGACGCGCTCAAGACGCTCGGCGGGCGGGCTCGGGTCAAACGGACAATGTGGTCCCGCAGGGCACAGGAATACGAGGCCAAGATCAATTCAGGCGACCTGATATCGATCGCGGAGGTTGTCCGCGACCTGCATCGCGGCAATGACCAGCCCGAGCAGTCTTATTCCGAACGACAGCTCTACGAGAGCGCGCTCGACCGGATGGCCCGGGAGCTGGCCGCAGTCGAGAACATCGACAAGACCGCCGCCATGGAGCGGCTGGCCGCTTCCCTCGCGAAGAAGAAGGCCGCCTGACCGTTCGGGCGGACCGGCAATAACAGGGCGGGGCCGAAAGGCCCCGTCTTTTTTTTCGGCATATGATCCGATGAGAACCGCCCGGCGTATAAGCTCGTGACAGATCCGGAAAACAAGGGCGCGGAACATGAACCAAGGCATGGCGACACGATCGGCAGACAGTCAATTCGTCAAGTCCGCGATGAAGCGGCCTTTGCTCGAGGCTTCCCGCGAGCAGGACCTCGCCCGCCGCTGGCGGGACGAGGCGGACGAAAAAGCCCTGCATGAGCTGACGGGTGCATATATGCGGCTCGTGATCGCGATGGCGTCCCGCTTTCGCCATTACGGTCTTCCGCTGCAGGACCTTATTCAGGAGGGCAGTGTCGGGCTGATGCAGGCGGCCGCCCGGTTTGATCCCGACCGCGAGGTCCGGTTCTCGACCTATGCGTCATGGTGGATCCGCTCCTCGATCCAGGACTATGTCCTGCGCAACTGGTCGATCGTCCGGACCGGCACGACATCGGCTCAGAAATCCCTCTTCTTCAACCTGCGCCGGGTTCGTGCCCGGATCGACGGATCGGGGAGCGCGCACCTCTCGCCCGAAGACCGGTCATGGATCGCCCGGCATCTCGGGGTTAGCGAGCGCGATGTCGAGAACATGTCTGCCCGGCTTTCCGGGGCCGACCGGTCGCTGAACGCGCCCTTGTCCAATGACAGCGAGACCGGGGCCGAATGGCAGGATCTCCTCGAGGACGACGCAACCAATGTCGAGGACGAGGTCATGGTCGAGCAAGACCGAAGCCAGAGGTCTGAATGGCTCGCAGCCGCCATGAAGACGCTGACCGAGCGCGAGGTCCTGATCGTCAGGGAGCGAAGGCTGCGTGACGACAATGTCACACTGGAGGCCCTGGGGGCGAGGCTCGGCATTTCCAAGGAACGCGTTCGGCAGATCGAGCACCAGGCTCTCGGCAAGCTTCGCCGCGCCCTCGAAAAGCTGGTCGGCGACCCGAACCGGGCCGGACTCATTCCGGATACGTAATGATCTCGGCTTAGCGCTTGGCAGTCAGCCGACGGCAAACTTCGTCGAGCTGTTCGAGCGCGCGATACTTTATCCGCAACTCGCCGCCCTCGCCTTTCTGGCGGATCTCCACCTGGAGGCCGAGCGTACGCATGAGGCCGGACTCGAGCGCCTCTGTATCGACATCCTTGGCGGGCTTTTCCTGTGCGGCCGCGCCCGCCCCTGCCGACAATGGCGGCACGGCCCCCTTTGAGAGGCGCGCGAGGGCCTCGACGTCGCGCACACTCAGTCCCTTGGCAACGGCCTGCTCGATGATGAGGTCCGGGTCTTCGGCTCCAAGCGCAGCGCGCGCGTGGCCGGCCGACAGCCGGCCGTTTCGGACATGTTCACGCGCCTTCTCGGACAGTTTCAGAAGGCGCAGCGTATTCGTGACATGTGCCCGCGATTTCCCGACACTCTCAGCGAGGCTCTCCTGGGTCCGGCCGAACCGCTTCATCAGGGCGCCATAGGCCTCGGCCTCCTCGATCGGATTGAGGTCGGCCCTCTGGACATTCTCGATGATGCCGATCTCCAGAAGCTCCAGCTCGTCGATATCCCGCACAACGGCCGGGATGGCCCTGAGGCCCGCCATCTTCGCCGCCCGCCAGCGCCGTTCCCCGGCAATGATCTGGTAGCCGGGGCCGCCGGACGGATCGGGGCGTACGAGTATGGCCTGCAGGACACCGCGCACGCGGATGGATTCGGCAAGCTCGGCAAGCTCGACCTCGTCGAAGCTGCGTCGGGGCTGAGCCGGATTCGAGCGTATCTGGTCGAGGGGAATGTCCGATACGCCTGCGGCCGCCTCCTCGCCTCCGCCGGTCCCCCGCGCGGGGGTCGAGACCGCTTCGACCTCACCGATCAGGGCGGAGAGGCCCCGGCCGAGCCGCGACGGCCTTGGCTTCGGGTCGAGGCTCATCAGGCGACCCTGAGCTGGCGTTCGCGCTGCAGGACTTCAGAGGCAAGGCGGATATAAGCCTCGCTGCCGGGACACCGGTAATCATAGAGAAGCGCCGGCTTGCCGAAGGACGGTGCTTCGGACAGGCGGACATTTCGCGGGATCACCGTGGCATAGACCTTGGCGCCGAAATAGTTGCGAACCTCGTCGGCCACCTGGTCGGAGAGATTGTTGCGCTTGTCATACATGGTCAGCACGACCCCCTGGATTTCGAGCGCTGGATTTAGCCCGGAGCGCACGACCTCGATCGTGCGGAGAAGCTGGCTGAGGCCTTCGAGCGCCAGGAACTCGCACTGCAGGGGAACCAGCAGGGCGTCGGCGGCCGTCATCGCATTCAGCGTCAGCGCCGACAGGGATGGCGGGCAATCGATCAGGATGAAGTCGTAGCCGCCGGCTCCGGACCGGGCGACCGAGGACCGGATGGCGTCACGCAGGCGATAGGACCGGTGCGGGTCGGCCGCAAGTTCCGTCTCGACGCCGGAGAGGTTCTCGTCCCCCGGGACAATGTCGAGCCTGGGGACTATGGTCGGCAGGACGGCCTGTTCGAGCGGCACGGATTCGACGACGAGATTATAGCTCGTCAGTCGGCGGTCCGCGCGGGGAATGCCAAGGCCGGTGGACGCGTTGCCCTGCGCGTCGAAGTCGATGACCAGCACTTTGCGCCCGACAGCCGCCAGCGCGGTGGCGAGATTGATCGACGTGGTCGTCTTGCCGACGCCGCCTTTCTGGTTGGCGATGGCGAGAATTCGGGTACGGGTTTCAGACATTGGACACCTCTGAAAGTCTGAGAAGGACGCCCGTGCCCCCACTTCGCCCGGGAATCGCCTGTGACACGAATGTCCACTCTGCGGTCGCCAAGGTCAATTCTTCTTTCCAGCGCTCCCCCTTGTGGAACAGTCCGACCGCTCCCCGGGCGAGCCATGGCCTGGCGAGCGCGAGGAGTTTCGGTAGCGGCGCAAAGGCCCGCGCCGTCACAAGGTCCGCCTCGACATGCCCGGCCGCCTCGACGCGGCTATGGATGACGCTGGCATCGAGCCCTGCCCGCTCTACAGCGTCCCGCAGGAACGCACACTTCTTGCCAACGCTTTCGACCATGGTCACATGATGCCCCGGCCGCCCGCTCAGCGCTGCCGCGAGTGGCAGCGCCGGAAAGCCGCCGCCGGATCCGAGATCGACAATCCGCCGCGCTGTCCCCAGATGCGGCAAAAGCTGCAGGCTGTCCCAGACATGCCGCCGCCAGAGATGAGCGCGCTCGGCCGGGCCGATCAGGTTCATCCGGCTCCGCCAGTCGTCGAGGCATGCGATGATGGCGTCCAGCCGCTCGAATGTTTCACGTGAAACATCGATCTCCCTGGCAATGTCTACCGGGCCGAACCCGTCTGCATCCATTGTCAGGCATCTCGCGCAGCGGCGCGGTCCTTGCGAACATAGGCGAGCAGCGCTGTAAGCGCCGAAGGTGTTATGCCCTCGATCCGGCCCGCCTGTCCAAGCGTCGATGGGCGCACAAGGGCTAGCCGCCCGCGCACCTCGTTCGACAGCCCGCCGATGGCCGCATAGTCGAGGTCAGCCGGCAGGCGCAACGCCTCGTCGCTGCGAAGGGCCCGGATGTCGGAGGCCTGCCGGGAAAGATAGCCGGCGTAGAGCGCCTCGATCTGCATCTGCGCGAATGTCTGAGGGTCTATGGCCGCCAGATCCGGCCAGGCCGCAACGAGATCGTCAGGCGACAGTTCTGGATAGGCGAGGTATTCCATCGCCGAACGGACCCTTCCGTCCTGGTTGACTTTCCAGCCACAGGCCACCGCCGCCGCCGGGCTCATGCGGTTCTGCTCAAGGCGCTCGCGCGCCGCGGCGAGGGCCGAATGTTTCACGTGAAACATCGCCTGCCGTTTCGGGGAGATCAATCCGAGATCAATTCCCGTTTGCGTCAGGCGCTGGTCGGCATTGTCAGCCCTCAATGTCAGGCGATACTCGGCCCGCGAGGTGAACATGCGGTAGGGCTCGGTGACACCGAGGGTGACGAGGTCATCGATCAGGACCCCTATATAGGCGTCCGCCCGGCTGAAGACCGCAGCCTCGCGGCCGAAGGCCTTGCGCGCGGCATTCACCCCAGCGACGAGCCCTTGCGCCGCCGCCTCTTCATAGCCGGTCGTGCCGTTGATCTGGCCGGCAAGATAGAGTCCGGGCATCGACTTGACTTCCAGCGACCGGTCCAGCGCGCGCGGATCGACATAGTCATACTCGATGGCATAGCCATACTGGATCACCCTCGCGTGCTCCAGACCCGGGATAGTCCGGATGAATGCGGCCTGGACGTCCTCCGGAAGGGATGTCGATATGCCGTTTGGATAGACAGTCGGGTCCCCGAGCCCCTCAGGCTCAAGGAAAATCTGGTGCCGCTCACGGTCGGCAAACCGGCTGACCTTGTCTTCGATGGAGGGACAGTAGCGCGGACCCTTGCCGGCAATCGCGCCGGAATAGACAGCCGACCTGCCGATGTTCCCGGCGATGATCCGGTGCGTCTCCGGCGTTGTCCAGGTGATCCCGCCGGCGAGCTGGGGTAATCGGATCCTGTCGGTCAGGAAAGAGACGGGCTCGGGCCGTTCGTCGGCCTCCTGCATTTCGAGCCGGTCCCAGGAGATCGTCCGGCCGTCGAGCCGTGCCGGCGTACCGGTCTTGAGCCGCCCCATCGGCAAGCCGAGGCCATAGAGCCGGTCGGCGAGGCCGATGGAGGGCGCTTCGCCGACCCGCCCGGCTGGCGTCCGCGTCTCGCCGACATGGATCACGCCTTTGAGGAAGGTGCCGGTCGTGATGACCACTTGCCGGGCGAGAATCCGGTCGCCGCCGCCGGTCACGATCCCGGCAATGCCGCTGCTGTTGACGATGAGATCTTCGACGCCCGCCTCGATGATCGTAAGGTTCTGTGTTCCGGCAAGCTCGGCCTGCATCGCCTGGCGATAGAGTCGGCGGTCTATCTGCGCGCGCGGGCCCCGGACGGCCGGGCCCTTCGAGCGGTTCAGGAGCCGGAACTGGATGCCCGACAGGTCGGCGATGCGTCCCATTACGCCGTCAAGCGCGTCGATTTCGCGCACGAGGTGGCCCTTCCCGAGACCGCCAATGGCCGGGTTGCAGGACATCTCGCCAAGCTTGTCGGCCCGGTGGGTGACGAGTGCGGTCAGGGCGCCTGCCCGCGCCGACGCCGCGGCCGCCTCGCAGCCTGCATGGCCGCCGCCGACGATGATGACCTGAAAGGATTCCGGCAAGCTCATTGCTGTCGTCTTAGCCGAATTCCTGCCCTGTGCGTAGGGGTCACTTGCCGATGCAGAAGGCGGCGAAAACCTCGCCGAGCACATCCTCGACGCCGATCTCGCCAACGAGTGATGCAAGGCTGCGCGCTGCAAGCCGCACATGCTCGGCCGCGAGTTCGGCCCCGCGCTCCTGTTCGAGGCAGTCCCGGGCCTCGCGGACTTCGGCGCTTGCGAGCCCGATGGCAACCCGGTGGCGCGCCCGCGTCAGAACCGGTGCCTCCCGGCTTGATACACGAGCGCGGAACCGGTCCCCGATCAGCGCCTCGAGTTCGGGAAGGCCCGCGCCCGTTCGCGCCGATAGCGTCGGCATTTCTTTGGTAAACAACGTATTAACCTGCAAATCGCCCTTAGACCGGATGAGAAGGTCGCCGTCCCGGAAGAGATCCATAAGGGGAGGGGGGGTGCCGTCTTCTGTGAGGAAGAGGCGCAGGTCTGCCACTTCGGCGGCCCGGACCGAGCGGCGCACGCCCTCCATTTCCACAGTGTCATCTGTCTGCCTTACGCCCGCCGTGTCCTGGAACCAGACGGCGAGCCCCTGAAGGCGGCAGCGGACCTCGACGATATCGCGGGTCGTTCCCGGCAGGTCGGCGACGATGGCTGCATCCCGCCGCGCGAGGGCATTCAGCAGGCTGGACTTTCCGACATTGGGTGCGCCGATGATGGCGACGCGAAACCCGTCCCGGATCCGCTGGTCGATCTCGCCCTCTCGCAGGGCGTCGGAAAAACGGTCGTCGAGATCGGCGAGGATGCCGAGCACCGGCACCGAGACTGTCTCTGGGGCGTCGGCCTCGTCCGGAAAATCGACTGACACGTCGAGCAGGGCGAGCGCCCGCAGCAGCCATGCGCGCCAGCCGCCATAGAGCTCCGCGAGGGCGCCGTCCGACTGCGCGAGGGCCTGGTCCTTCTGGGCGCGCGTGTCGGCCTCGATGAGGTCGGCAATCCCCTCGGCCTGCGTCAGGTCGAGCTTGCCGGCCTCGAAGGCCCGCCGGGTGAACTCGCCGGGCCTGGCGAGGCGCAAGCCGTCAGCGGAGGAGAGGGCCTCGAGCGCATGTTCGATGACGCCGGGCCCGCCGTGCAGCATGAGCTCGAGGACATCCTCGCCGGTATAGCTGTTCGGGCCCGGCATCCAGACCGCAAGGCCCCGGTCGACGAGGCTACCGGCAGCGTCCCGAATGGCGACCATCTGAACCTCGCGCGGCTTGAACCGGAAGCCTCGCAGATGCGCGGCCGCCCACGCCCCGGCACGGGGACCGCTCACCCGGATCAAGCCGATCGCCGATGGCAGCGCGCCCGACGCCAGGGCGCAGATTGTGTCACGTGAAACATCCGGTCGCATCGGCGCGAGGTGGCCGAGGTCCCCGTGATTGTCAACGCTCCGGCCCCTGTGGCCCGCGAGCAACGGTTCGGCACGTCCTTATTCTGGCCATGCCATTGCCCAGATTCGGCAATTTACAGTCAATCAGCCGAGCGTAAATCGGCGGCGTCTGGACATGTTGTTCAGTCGTTGAATCCATTTAACGGAGTGCCCTCCCATGAAACGCATGTTCATGCTTCCCGTCGCGGCAATGCTCGCCGCAGCCCCGGCGCTTGCCGATCCCGTCAACGGCTTCTATGCCGGCGGCCAGGTTGGCTACAATGATGTCGGCGACTTTGACCTCGGGCCGGATTCGGTCGGCGTCGACGGGTTCGTCTATGGCGGCTATGCCGGCTTCAATGTCCGGATGACGGACACGTTCTTTGTCGGAACCGAAGGCAGCTACAATTTCGGCACGGGATCGATCGACGGCGATTACGGCATCACGGCTCAGGCCGGGTTCGCCCCGACCGACCAGTACGCCTTTTTCGGCCGTTTCGGCTACCAGTGGATCGATCTCGACATCGGCGAGATCGCCGAGGACATCGCCGGCACGGACCTGACCGACGATGAAGAGGACGCGATCGAAGCGGCCGTCGGCGACGATACGGATGACGGGTTCCTGTTCGGCCTGGGCGGACAGTTCGCTCTCAGCCCTAACGTCTCCCTTCGCGGCACGGTCGACACGATCGAGTTCGACACCTACCGCCTGCAGACCGGCATCACCTTCCACTTCTAGTCCGATGCTGGCCTGGGTGAACCGGTTTGCCCCGGCAAATCCGGCAACCAGGACACCTTGCAGACAGAAGGCCGCCTCTTGCGGGGCGGCCTTCTCCTTGTCCCCCGTGGAGAAGACCTAGTTGTTCATCGACTGGAAGAAATCCTCGTTCGTCTTGGTCTGGCGAAGCTTGTCGATGAGGAAATCGATCGCATCGGACGTTCCCATCGGGTTGAGGATGCGACGCAGGACATAGACTTTCTGCAGGTGCTCCTTCGGCGTGATGAGTTCTTCCTTCCGCGTGCCGGACTTGAGGATGTCCATGGCCGGGAAAACGCGCTTGTCGGCGATCTTGCGGTCGAGCACGACCTCGGAATTGCCGGTGCCCTTGAACTCCTCGAAGATGACCTCGTCCATGCGGGATCCGGTATCGATAAGGGCCGTCGCAATGATCGTCAGCGAGCCGCCATGCTCGATGTTCCTGGCGGCACCGAAGAACCGCTTCGGCCGCTGGAGCGCGTTGGCATCCACACCGCCCGTCAGGACCTTCCCGGAAGAGGGGACCGTCGTGTTATAGGCCCGTCCGAGCCGCGTGATGGAATCGAGCAGGATGACGACATCGCGGCCATGCTCGGCGAGGCGCTTGGCCTTCTCGATGACCATTTCGGCAACCTGGACGTGGCGGGTGGCCGGCTCGTCAAAGGTCGACGAGACGACCTCGCCCTTGACCGTCCGCTTCATGTCCGTGACCTCTTCCGGCCGCTCGTCGATCAGCAACACGATCAGATAGCATTCCGGATGGTTCTCTTCGATGGCCGAAGCAATGTTCTGCAGCAGCACGGTCTTGCCGGTGCGCGGCGGAGCAACGATCAGCGCCCGCTGGCCCTTGCCGATCGGCGCGACGATGTCGATGATGCGGCCGGAGCGATCTTTCTTGGTCGGATCGCGGCTTTCCATGACAAGGCGCTGCTCCGGATAGAGTGGCGTCAGGTTGTCGAAGTGGACCTTGTGCTTGGCCTTTTCGGGCGATTCGAAATTGATCGTGCTGACATCTTCGAGGGCGAAATAGCGCTCGTCGTCACGCGGGCTCTTCAGGGGCCCCTCGATGGTATCGCCGGTGCGGATGCCGACTTTCTTCAGAAGCCGGGGGCTCACGTAGATATCATCCGGACCCGGAAGATAGTTCGATTCCGGCGAGCGCAGGAAGCCGAACCCGTCCGGCAGCACTTCCAGCACCCCGGCGCCGATGATCTCGATATCCCGGTCGGCCAGTTCCTTGAGGATCGCGAAGAGAAGGTCCTGCGTGCGCAGCGCCTGCGCGTTCTCGACTTCCAGAGTCTCGGCATAGGCCACAAGGTCCGTCGGCGATTTGCCCTTGAGCTCCTTGAGCGTCACCGGAGTGGTAATCTCGATCGACGTATCCGCCATATGAATTGTCCTGATTTTGTCTGGTCAGCCGTCACGGGAATACGACCCGTGCCGCACGAGGACCGTGCTTCAGCGCAGCTTGCCTATCCACCGGACAGCGGCTTTCGTCAAGTCCGCGCATCCCGATCTGCCCCTGCAGGCGGATCAGAACGGCTTCAGGACCACCAGCAGCACGATAGCAATCAGCAGGATGAAGGGCACTTCGTTCATGGCCCTGAGGCGCTTGCCGCCAATGCCTGCCGTGCCTGCATCGATCTTGCGCCCGGTTGCAACGAACCAGCCGTGCAGGCCCGAGAGCACGATGACGAGCAGGAATTTGACGGGGAACCAGCCAGGTGTGCCGCCGCCGACGATGGACGGATTGACGGCGACCATGCCGAGGCCGAACGCCCATGTGCCGAGGAGGGCCGGGGTCATGATGATCTTGCGCAGCCGGGTCGCCGCCTGCTGCATTTCGAGAAACAGCTTGCCGCCGGGCGCATCGTTCAACTGGTAGATCTTCAGCCGGGGATACATGAGGAGGCCTGCCAGCCAGGCGATGACGAAAAGGATATGAAAGGCCTTCAGCCAGAGATAGAGCATGGGTCAGCCTCCGCGAACGATCTCGACCACGCGCTCGACATGGGCGACCGGGGTCTCCGGCAGGACGCCGTGCCCCAGGTTGAAGATGTGCGGCCGGCCGCGATAGGCGGCGACAAGCTCGCGCACCCGGTCGTCGAGACGCGGTCCGCCCGACAACAGGAGAAGAGGGTCGAGGTGCCCCTGCACCGGAAAGCCGGGTGGCAGCATTCCGTTGACCTGGCCGGGTATGGCCGCCGTGTCGAGACCGACACACTGGACGCCGGTCTCGCGGGCATACTCGGCCAGCATGCCGGCGGCCCCGCGCGGGAACCCGATCACCGGGACGGTGACGCCAAGCTCGCGCAGACGTTTCACCAGGCGCCTGTTCGGGCCAATGATGATTTCGCGAAAGATATTGTCCGGCAGTCCTTCGGCCCAGCTATCGAACAGCATCAGCGCGTCGGCGCCGGCATCGGCCTGCTGTTTCAAGTAGTGCGCGCTCGCTTCGATGATGTGATCGAAAACGGCCTGAAGTTCGTCCGGACGCCCATGCGCCCAGATCTTGGCAGCGGACTTGTCGGTCTTGCCGCGCCCCTCGATCGCATAGAGCGAAACGGTCCACGGCGACCCGGCAAATCCGATGAGCGTCGTACCTGGCGGCAGGGCAGACCGGACCCGTCTGACCGTCTCGTAGACCGGGCTGAGGCGCTGGGCGACCGTCTCTGCAGGTACGACTGCCAGGTCCGACGCGCTCCCGATCTCGTCGACGAGCGGCCCGGAGCCGGACTCGAATCTCACCTTGCGGCCCATGGCATCGAGCACGAGAAGAATGTCGGCAAAGAGGATCGCCCCGTCCATGCCATAGCGCCGGACAGGCTGAAGCGTTGCCTCGGCCGCTAGCGATGGCGTGTAGCAAAAATCAAGAAAATCCCGGGCTCTGGCGCGGACTTCGAGATATTCCTTCAAATGCCTGCCTGCCTGCCGCATCATCCATATCGGCGGCTGCGGCACGGTATCCCCATTCAGCACGGACAGAAGCGGTTTTGCACCCTGGTCAGGCAAAGGGTCTTCCTCCAAAGGCGGTCTCACCGGCTTCTTATTACTAATAGGCTGTGGATTTGGTGAGCAAGTCGTTCGTTCGGGCGGCTGGTTCCGGATACCCACAACTTTCGCACAAGTGCAACCGGGGCGTTAACCGCTCATTAACCTCTGACGCTTGGGGGAATTTCCCAGGCAGCACAAGCTGTTTCCCACAAGCCGGAAGGCAAGGTGAACACCGGCACCGGACAGAGCGCAAGGGTGGACAGTCCCGCACGAAGCCGGGCGAAACCCGGTTATCCACACATCATGCACAGGGCTTGCCGGAACGGGAAACGACCGGCAAGACAGAAGGCCTGACCTTGCGCGGATGATCCCATGCGGCCCTGCATCTATTTCAATGTCCATCTGGTATCGGATGCGACCGGGGAAACGCTGAATGCCGTTATGCGGGCATCGGCCGCCCAGTTCAGCAATGTCCAGCCGCTCGAGCACAATTACTATCTCGTCCGGTCCGAGCGCCAACTCCAGCGGGTGATGCGCGAGATCGAGAGCGCCCCCGGGGTCGTCTGGTACACGATCGCGAATGCCGACCTTCGCCAGCAGCTCGTATCTTATTGCATGGAGCGGGGGATACCGACGCTCGCCGTGCTCGACCAGGCGATCCACATGCTGAGCCGCCATCTCGGCGTCTCGGCCAATGACGCCATCGCCGGACAGCACCGGCTGGACACCGACTATTTCGACCGGATGGAAGCGCTCAATTTCTCGCTTGCCCACGATGACGGCCAGAATGTCGAGGGCCTGCACCAGGCCGATGTCGTCCTCATCGGGGTCAGCCGCACGTCGAAGACGCCGACCTGCGTCTATCTCGGGAACCGGGGCGTCAGGGCGGGCAATATCCCGCTTGTCCCGGGCGTGCCGCTGCCGCCCATACTCGATGAGCTGAAGGGTCCGCTCATCATCGGCCTGAAGGTCAGCCCCGAGCGCCTGACCCAGATCCGCCGCCAGCGCCTGATCGCCCTCAAGGAGGACGCCGCGACCGACTATGCCGACGAGGACCAGGTGCGGATCGAGGTCACCGAGGCGAACCGGCTTTTCCAGCGCAAGAAATGGCCGGTGATCGATGTCTCGCGGCGCTCGGTCGAGGAAACGGCCGCGGCCATCCTGAACAAGCTGTCGGAGCGCCACGCGCGATGACCCCGCCGGATGTCGTCCTCGCTTCGACGAGCGCCAGCCGCCGGGCCCTCCTGGAAAATGCCGGGGTCAGGGCCCGGTGCCTCGCGCCGCTGGTCGACGAGGACGGGATGAAGGCTGCCATGCGGGCGGACGGAGTGGCCGTCCGCGACCAGGCCATGCGGCTCGCCGAACTCAAGGCCCTGAGGGTTTCCGAAAACGTCTCCGGCCTCGTCATCGGCGGCGACCAGATGCTTGCGCTCGGCGACCGCGCCTATGACAAGCCGGCCGACCTTGCCGCTGCACGGGCCCAGCTCCTGGAGCTGTCCGGACATGTCCATACGCTCGAGACGGCCGTCGCCGTGGCGGAGGGCGGGCAGGTCGTCTGGCGCCACCACGCGCGCCCCGCCCTGACCATGCGCAGGCTCTCGGCACCCTTCATTGACGCCTATCTCGTTGCGGCAGGGGAGGATATCCTTGCAACGGTTGGCGGCTACAAGCTCGAAGGCCTCGGCAGCCAGCTCTTTTCAAGGATCGAAGGCGACTATTTTGCCATACTCGGCCTGCCTTTGTTGCCTCTGCTCGACTATTTCCGGCTGCGCGGCGTGCTCATGTCATGAGGCGCCGCTATGCCGTCATCGGAGACCCGGTGTCCCATTCCCTGAGCCCTGTCATCCATCGGGGATGGATGGAGGACCATGGCATCGAGGCTGCCTATGACGCGATCCGCGTGGCCGCGCCAGACCTACCGGAGGCCCTTGCATCTTTCGGGCGGGAGGGCTTCGGCGGCCTGAACGTGACCCTGCCGCACAAGGAGGCGGCCCTCTCCCTGTCAGCCAGCCGGGGGCCCGGCGCGGCTCTCGTCGGGGCCGCCAACACGCTCAGCTTCAAGACCGGCGCTGGCTGGCACGCCGACAATACCGACCTGTCCGGCTTTGAGACCAGCCTCGCGCATGCCGGGCTCGCGCATCCGGCTCCATTGCCCAAGGATGACCGCCCGGCCCTCGTCCTCGGCGCAGGCGGCGCGTCCCGCGCAGTTGCGGTCGCGCTTGCGAGGCAGGGTCGCGCCGCGATCTTCTGCAACCGGTCCGTGCCGCGCGCCGAAGCCCTCACCGCGCTTTACAGATCCCTTGCCGGCCCGGAAGGAGCCTGCCGCGCTACGGCCGTGCCGCTCGAGGGCCTCGGCGCTGCGATGAAGTCCTGCGCCTTCATGGTCAACGCGACGAGCCTTGGCCATTCGGGCGCATCGGTTGCCTGGGAAAAAGGCGAGGGGCGGCTGGCCTACGACCTTTCCTACGGGGCGGCGGGCGCGGCCTTTCTCGCCCCCGCGCGTGCGGCAGGCTGGCGGACGGCCGACGGCCTCGGCATGCTGGTCGCGCAGGCGGCGGGAGCCTTCGCGATCTGGTTCGGGACAGAACCTGATTTCGGCAAGGGGCTTGCCAGGGCAGCCGCGCGCTTGGCAGGAAAGCGGTCATGATCGTGCTCGGCCTCACCGGCTCCATCGGAATGGGCAAGACGGCCACCGCGCGCCTGTTCGCCGAGGCAGGGGTCCCCGTTTACGATGCCGACGCGGCCGTGCACGAGCTCTATGCCCGCGGCGGCGCAGCCGTTGCCCCTTTGTCGGAAGCGTTCGGCGGCGTGCTGCGCGACGGGGCCATCGACCGGGCGGCCCTTCGCAGCCGCGTTGTCGGAAATGCTGCGGCCATGGCTCGCCTCGAAGCGATCGTCCATCCCCTGGCAGGGGCCAGCCAGCGCCGGTTTCGCGCGGCGGCCGAGACGGCCGGCGAACCCTTCGTCGTGCTCGACATCCCGCTCCTCTTCGAGACGGGCGGGGACAAGGCCTGCGACCTCGTCTGTGTCGTCACCGCTCCGGCAGAGACACAGCGGGCGCGCGTCCTCGCGCGCCCGGACATGACAGAGGAAACCCTGTCTGCCATTCTCGACCGGCAGGTTCCCGACGCGGAAAAGCGGGCGCGGGCGGACCTTGTCGTCATGACGGACTACGGGTTTGATTTCGCCCGTGCTCAGGTCGAAGCCATAGTCGGTCTCCTGCACCGGCTGGCCGCACCGCAGGGAAGTGGAGAGTGACATGACCGGGGTTGTTCGCGAGATCGCTTTCGACACGGAAACGACCGGGCTCGACTGGGCGGGCGAGGACCGGATCATCGAGCTAGGCGCGGTCGAGCTGGTCAACCATGTGCCGACCGGCAATACGTTCAGGGTCCTCGTCAATCCAGGCAGGCCCGTGTCCGCCGACACCGTGCGCATCACCGGCATTACGGACGACATGCTCCAGGGCCAGCCGGGCTTTGCCGCCCCGGACGTGGCTGACACGTTTCTCGCGTTCGTCGGCGAGGCTACCCTCGTGGCGCACAATGCGGCGTTCGACCGGGGCTTTCTAAATGCCGAGCTTGTTCGCTCCGGGCGGCCGCCCATACCTGAGGCGCGCTGGATCGACACGGTGGCGCTCGCCCGGAAGCGTTTTCCCGGCGCGCCGGCATCGCTTGACGCCCTCTGCCGGCGTTTCGAGATATCGCTGGAATCCCGCACGCTTCATGGCGCGCTGCTCGACGCCCAGCTCCTGGCGGCGGTCTATCTGGAACTGCTGGGCGGGCGGGCCCGGACATTTGAATTCGCGAGCCCTCCTGTTCGGGACACGTCCGTCCGGGTGCCCGCCGCGCAGCGTCCGGTCCGCCTTGCGCCCGGGCTATCGGAGGGCGAGGCGGCGGCACATGCGGCACACATCGCAAGTCTTGGCAGGGACGCCATCTGGAAAAAATATTCCGGATGAAGCCAGAGGCTCAGGCCTGTCCCGGGCTTCTCGCCACGGGCACGGCAGTGCGTGCGGCCCCTGCCTGGCGTGCCTTCTGGCCGCGATAGAGCCCGACAAAGTCGATCGGATCGACAAGCAGGGGCGGGAACCCGCCATCCCTCGTAATGTCGGAAATCACCCGCCGCGCGAACGGGAAGAGGAGTCTCGGGCACTCGATGAGGAGGATCGGCTCGAGCTCGGCCATGTTCGAGGAATCGAACTGGAAGAGGCCGGCATAGTCGAGCTCGAGGATGAACAGGACTGCATCGCCCGCCACGGCCTTCGCCTGCATGCGCAGGGAAACCTCGAACAGGTTCTGGCCATCCCGGTGCGGCGTTGCCCCGACATCGATCCCGAGGTCGATGTTGGGCTGGGCCTGCGCCCGGGCTGTTGCCGGGTTCTCGAAGGAAAAATCCTTGATGTACTGGGCAAGGACCCTGACAGACGTTCCAGGGCGGATGCCTGCCTCGCCAACGCCCGGCTGCCCGCCCTGATCTGCATTTTGCTCGGCCATTCTCGGTCTTTCCTGTTTGCGCGGCGGTATCATGGCTGAAAACGGGGTGCAATGGCGCTGGCGCTCGCCGTTTCAGACCTATATGTAATTGGCATGACCAGCGAAGAGACAAGGAAGTCCCGTGATTGATGTCCTGATCGCTGCCGCTGTGGCCCTCTTCGTACTCAGCCGGCTCTATATCGCTCTCGGGCGCGACGCCGGCCCGCCGGACGGGCGCAAGCGCAGTACGGCCGGGGCGCAGGCGGGCGCGCCCAAGCCCGGCAAGAGCGAGGAACCGGTCCGCCGGGAACGGTTCCGGCCGGCTTTCCACGGCCCGGGGGCTGATGGGCTGGAAGCCATATACGAGGCCGACAATGCGTTCGATCCGGATGCCTTCCGTTCCGGTGCCCGGGCTGCTTATGAACTCCTCGTCGGCGCGTTCGCCGGCGGCGACCTCAAGACGCTGAAGCCCCTGGTCGACGACGATGTCTACCAGACCTGGAAAGGCGCCATCGAAGAACGCGAGGCGACCGGCAGCGAAGCCTTTGAACTCCTGCGCATCCGCAAGGTCGAGATCGACGGGGCGGAGCTTGACGGGGACACGGCACGGATCATGGTCAGGTTCCAGGCCGAACTCGGCGACGGCGAACGGACGATGACTTCCAATGACATCTGGACTTTCAAGCGCACCGTCCGCTCCAGCGATCCGAACTGGCTGCTCGATGATGTCGTTCCGGCCGAATAGGCGACGGGCTGCCGCGGCGGTCCTGGCACTCGGCCTCGCCGCCTGCGCCACGCCTGCAAGCCGAAGTCCCAGCCCGGAAGCAGGGCCCCCGGCAAGTTCCGGCGCGGCTGTTCCCGTCGGGCGGCCTACAAGCTATGGCGACATGCCCGGCTGGGCCATTGCCGACCCCATGCCGGCGCGCGAAGCCTTCCTGCGCACCTGCCGGCGGCTAAGCACGAGGGGAAGCGAGGCTCCGTTCTCCGGCCGTTTTGGCTGGACAGGCACGGTCGCCGAGTGGGCGGGGCCCTGCGAAGCGCTCGGCCAGGCAACCGACGTGGTGAGCGCACGGCTCGTGTTCGAGGCCCTGTTCGTGCCGTTGGAGGTGCGCTCCCCGGATGGCGAAGCGAGGTTCACCGGATATTTCGAGCCGCAGATCGATGCCCGCGCGAGCCCCGAATACCCGTTCACCCAGCCGGTGCCCGGCCTGCCTGACGACCTCGTCCAGGTCGACGGCTCAGCCGTGGGCAGGACGCCCGGAACAAGCGTTCCGGCCCAGCGCCTTCCTGGCGGCGGCCTGCGGCCTTATCCGCCCCGCGCAGACATCGCGCTTCGCGCCGACAAGGCGCTCGGCTATGCCCACCCGGCCGATGTGTTCTTCCTGCAGATCCAGGGCTCCGGCCGGCTCGTTTTCCCGGACGGCCGCGTGATCCGCGCTGCCTATGCTGCCCATAACGGTCAGCCGTTCCGGTCCACCGCCAATCACCTGATCGCCGAGGGCAGGATCACGCGCGGCGAGGCCTCCATGCAGGGCATCCGCGCCTGGATGGACCGCGTGTCGCGGGACGAGGCGCAGGCGGCCATGAATGCCAATCCGCGATTCGTGTTCTTCCGGCCCCTGCCGATAGACGACCCGGCGGTCGGACCGGTCGGTGCCGAGGGCGTTCCGCTCACCCCGCTAGGCTCGATGGCCATCGACACGAGCCTGCATCCCCTCGGTCTGCCCTTCTTCGTGGCGACAAGGTCGCCAGGGCTTGGCGGAGACTGGTCCGGGCTGCTTGTCGGCCAGGACACCGGCGGCGCGATCAACGGTCTCGTGCGCGGCGACATCTATTTCGGAACCGGAGCCGAGGCGGGCGACCGGGCCGGGACGCAGAACGCGCCCGGGCGCATGTGGGCGCTCGTGCCGCGCGCCGTTGCATCACGGCTCGGGCAGGCTCCCGGCTTTCCCCAAAGCTGACGGGCATCGCCATGTCGAAGCGATCGCTCCGGCCGGAGGAACAAAGGGCCTGGGCCCGCGTCGCGCGCAGCATCCGCGCCATGCCGGGCCATTCAGACATGCCGCCGGCCCCAGACGTGCCGTCCGCGAGCAAGGCTCGAAGCCGGCCTCCTGACGGTGTCGTGACCGGCTCTCCGGCGGGCGGGCAGGCTCCCCTGCCGTCCGGGGGCGTTGCCAACCGGCAGGGCGAACGCAAGGTGCGCCGCGGGCGGATGCCCGTATCGGCTACCCTCGACCTGCACGGGCACAGTCAGGCCTCGGCCCACGGCCTGCTGGTCGGCTTCCTCGCCCGCGAGCGCTCGGCGACGGCCAGATGCGTGCTCGTCATCACCGGCAAGGGCCGCGACGGAGAGGGGGTTTTGCGCCGGCGGTTCCTGCAATGGCTGGATACGGCAGAGGCGTCCGGTCTCGTATCCGGCTTTGCCCCGGCCCACCGCAAGCATGGCGGGGCAGGGGCCTGGTATGTCTTTCTGCGCAAACTCTAGAGCGGTTTAAGTTTCAGCGGAAGCATATCCTGCGTTGACGATGTAGTTG
>CAYSED010000009.1:23550-48834 GCA_964429935.1 uncultured Hyphomonadaceae bacterium | reverse complement strand
TTCACGACCGCGCACAATTTCATCAAGACCTGGTATGCGCCGCTATTGTTTCGGCCGGTCAGCTTCCTGAGGGGCGCGAGGCTCCTGTTCGGGGACCAGGTGATGATCTGCCGACGGCAGGATTTCGAGGCGATTGGCGGGTTCGACCCGCGCCAGACGATCATGGAGGAGGCGGACTTCATCCTGCGCATGGTGCGGGCCGGACGGGGCCGGGTGCGCCAGGTACCCCGCAAGGTCTGGTCTTCGGATCGCCGGGTCGCAGCCTGGGGGCCGCTGCGGGCGAACCTCACCTATCTCAGGATCGGCATTCTCTGGGGCCTTGGCGCATCGCCGGAGCGGCTGGCGGCGAGGTATGAGGATGTGCGGTAGGGCGGGATTTATCCCGCCAGCGCGGCATCGAATTGGCAGGTGGCGGGATAAATCCCGCCCTACCATGCTACCCTAACCCCGGCCCTTGATGTCCTCTTCGAGCACGGTCATCTGGAACTGGTAGGCCGTCTCGCCCTCATCGACGTCCTTGTACACGACGGCGAGGAATTCCGCGCCGAGATAAACCTCGACGCTGTCATCGGTCTTGTTGCGCGCCACGAGGCGCAAGCCGGGATGAAGCTTTTCCTTGAGGTAGGCCTCGAGGCGCAGGGTTTCTTCGCGTTCCATGGACGCTCCTTCGGTCTGGTTCGGGGGGCAAACTAGGGGCTCGCGCGGCAAGCGCAACCGGTTTCGCTGTCAGAGCGCCTCGTCCGGCAGGGACTGGTCCATGTTGCGGGCCGCCTCGGCACAAGGCCCTCCGACGGGATGGGCCGGCACCCCGGCCACGGTGCACATCGGCGAGACATCCTTCAGGACGACGCTGCCCGCAGCGATCTTTGCCCCGTCGCCGATCGTGATATTGCCGAGCACCTTCGCCCCGACCGAGACGAGCACGCCCCGGCCGATCTTCGGGTGGCGGTCCCCGACATCCTTGCCGGTGCCGCCGAGCGTGACACCCTGCAGGATGGAGCAATCGTCGCCGATGACCGCCGTTTCGCCGATGGTGATGCCGGTTGCATGGTCGAACATGACGCCCGAGCCGATGCGGGTCGCGGGGTGGATGTCGACCTGGAAAAGCTCGGAATTGCGGCTCTGGAAATGGTAGGCGAGCGTCTCGCGGCCCTGGTTCCACAGCCAGTGGGCGACCCGGTGGGTCTGCAGGGCAATATAGCCCTTGAAGAACAGGAATGGCTGGAGCGTGCCCCGGCAGGCCGGGTCGCGGGCGAGGACGGCCTGCATGTCCCGCTCGGCAGCCGCGACGATGGACGGATCGGCGTCATGGGCCTGGTGGACGATCTCGCGCACCTGGAGCGGGTTCAGGCGCTTGCCGGACAGCTTCTCGGCGAGATGATAGGCGAGCGAGCACGAAAAGCGCTCATGGCTGAGGATGGCAGCGTCGAGATAGCTCGCCAGGGCCGGCTCGCTCGCGGCAGCCTGGCGGGCCTCGTAGCGCAGTTGCTGCCAGACGGGAGGCAGTTGCGGCGCGTCAATGGTTTCGGCATGGCTCATGATCGCACCATCCATCCTTGGTGTTCCGGTGGGCATGATGTGGGACAGCCGCTGCGGGAACGCAAGCCCCGGCTCATTCGGCGGCCGCCCCGAGCGGCTGCCTTTGCCCGAAGGCGAACCGCCGCAGTCTCGACAGCGGACGCATCGTCATGAGGCGGAAGACAGCCGGCACGAAATAGAGCGCAATCAGCGCCGCGCCGAAAACGCCCCCGGCAATCGAGGTGGCGAGCGGCAGCCAGAACGGGTCGCCCTCGATGATGAGGGGCACGAAGCCGCCCATTGTCGTCAGCGTGGTCGCGATGATGTGCCGGGTCGCGTCGACCACGGTCTCGCGCTGGGCGATCACGTCGTCGGCCATGGCGCGGGAGCTTGCCCGCAATTGCGTGAGGACCACGATCGAACCGTTGATCGAGATGCCGAGCAGGCCGAGCGCGCCGATGATCGCGTTGAACCCGAGCGGCAGGTCGAACAGCCAGACCCCGAAGAAGGCGGTGCCGACCGACAGGAAGCCTGAGACAAGCACCAGCGCCGACATGCGGAAGGAATTGAAGACGAGCGCGACCGCGCCGGTAATCACGAGGATGAGCGGCACGGCGAGCGCGGCAAGGTCGCTCATCGCATCGCCGGACGCCTCGGCCTCGCCGCCATAGGCGATCCGGTAGTCGCCGGAGACGCCGAAGCCCGCCTCTTCAAGCAATGCCTGGTATTGGGCCAGCGCAGGCGCCGGCAATGTATAGGGCTCAAGATAGGCCTGGATGACGTTTACCCGTTCGCCGTCCCGGCGCGTGATGACCGCCGTGTCCGGAACGAGGCTGACCTCGCCGAGGGCCGACAGGGGTGTTCCGGGATTGCCCGGGCCTGCCCCGACGCTCTTGGATCGCAGGTCCGCGAGGTCGCCGCGGCGGACATCGTCGGCGATGACCCTGACGGGCAGTTCCTCGACCCCTTCGAGCACGCTGCCCGCAATCACGCCGTCAAGCTCGGCGCTGAGGTCGCCGGCCAGTTCGGCGAGGCGGGCACCAGCCATGGCAGTCGCCGCCTCGTCGGCCTCGAACCGCACAATGGGTGCCCCGAGCTTCAGGCTCGAAGTCGTGTAGGTGACCCCGGGGGTCTGTGCGAGAAGGGCGCGGGCCTCGTTGCCATAGGCGTTGAGGCCGGCAAGATCGGAACCATAGATGAGAAGCTCGATGGGGGCATCGATGGGCGGGCCCTGCTCATAGGGCACGATGAGAAACTGGGCCTCGGGATATTCGGTCCGGACCCTGTCCTGCAGCCGCGAGACGATTTCGCGGGCGCGCTTCGGGCCGTCGAGCTGCAGCCAGCCCGTGGCCGAGTTGGACAGGCCCTCGGAATTGTTGAACGAGTTGTAATAGACGCGCGGCGCGCCTTCGCCGAGGGTCCAGTTGATGCCGGTCACGCCGTCTTCGGCGAGGAGCTCCTGCGTAGCAAAGTCGATGGCGGCAATCGTCTCGGCAATCGATGCTTCAGGCGACAGCACAAGGTCGAGCTGCATCTGGTCGCGCTGGGTCTGCGGAAAGAATTGCGAGGGCAGCGTCCCGGCAAGCTGGAAGCCGACAAAGGCCGGGACGATGCCGATCAGAAGGCCGAGCGGCGGAAAGGCGAGCACGGCCCCGACTGTCCAGCGATAGCCGTCGCTGATGAAATCGATCGCGATGCCATCCCGCCACCAGCGCCGCCTGCGCCCGCGCACGACATCGGAATCAAACCAGCCGGCAATGGCCGGAATGACCGTGATCGCCACAAGGAACGAGGCGACGACCGAGAAAATCACCGAAACGCCGATCATGCCGACGAATTCGCCCGCCCCGCCCGGGAGGCCGGCGATCGGCACGAAAGCAAGCGCGGTCGTCAGCGTCGAAGCGGCAAGCGGTGCGAAGAGGTGGCTGATCGAGCCATCTATGGCTTCAAACCTGCCGATGCCGGCAGCACGCTTCTGGTCATATTCGTCGGCGATGACGATGGCATTGTCGATGAGGAGGCCGAGCGAGATCACGAGCCCGGTCACCGACATCTGGTGGAGCGGCATGCCGAACACGTTGAACAGCATGAGGACCAGACACACCGTCAGCGGCAGCGCGAGGCCGACGACGATGGCGGACCGCCAGCCCATGACGAGGAAGAGGACGCCGAACACGATGAGCGCCGAAAAGGCGAGGTTCAGCGCAAGACCGTTGAGCCGGGCCTCGGTATAGACGCTCTGGTCGAAGACGGTGCGGACCTCGACGCTGTCGGGCGCGGTCGCGGCATAATTGGCGACCATGGCGCGCGCGGCAGCGGCCCAGACATCAACCCGCTGGTTCGGCTGGATGAACGCCCCGATGAGCACCGAGCGCCTGCCGTCTGTGAAGTTGATGACTTCCGGCGGGTCCCGAAGGCCCTTCGACACGTCGGCAATGTCGCCGATGCGCACTGCCGAGCCGTCGGCGCGCTGCACCAGCGGCGTCGACCGGATCCGCGCCACGGAGTCGAATTCGCCATCGACCTCGAGGCTGAGATTGGCCCCGTCGGCGCGAAGCTGGCCGGCGGGTGTGCGGGCGTCCGAGGCGGCGAGAACCTCGGCGGTCTGGCGGGCCGACAAGCCGAGGGCCGCGATGGCATCGGTATCGATGACAACGCGTATCTCCTCGCTCGGAAGGCCGTATATCTCGGTCTCCTCGGTGCCGGGCAGGTTCTGGAAGCCGTCTTCGAGCACTTGGGCCATGCGGGCGAGGATGGCGAGTTCGGGCTCGCTCTCATCGGCCCAGACAAGCGAGACGAGCATGGTCGAGGCCCCGACATAGAGGCGGCGGACATCCGGCAGGCTCGCGCCGGCAGGCAGGCTTGGCCGGGCCTGTTCGACCTGCTGGCGGATCAGCGTCCAGGCATCGTCGACCTCCGCATCGGTCAGGTCATCGCGGATGTCGATATTGATTTGCGAGACGTTTGCCCGGGAAACCGATGCGATCTCGGAAATCTCGGGCAGCTCGCGCAAGGCCGTCTCGATCGGCTCGGTAATCAGCGCCTCGATCCGCTCCGCATCCGCGCCCGGCAGGGTCGTCAGGACGAACCCGTAGCGTTCAACGAGGGTCGGGTCTTCCTGGCGGCCAAGCGTCAGAACCGCGCCGATGCCTCCGGCAAAGGCGACGAGCAGGGCGATGGCCGTCAGTCTCGGCAGCCGGTAGAACAGAGTCCGCCACATGGCCCTAGCCCTCATCCGACGTGCGGGCGGCCGAATTGGCGGCCACCGGCATCACCTTCTGGTCCGGGACAATCCGCTGCAGGCCGCCGGTGACATAGCGCTCGCCGTTCCGCAGCGTGCCACGGACGAAGACGCGGTCGGCGTCCGAATGGACGATCTCGACAAGGCGCGGGCGCACCCGCCAGTCATCGTCCGATCCCTCCACCACATAGATCGACCAGAGACCGCGACGGGACTCGGTCAGGGCCGAGACGGGTGCCCAGAAGCCGCGCTCGCTGATGTCGCGCTGCAGTTCGAGCCGGACGACCGTGCCTGCCGGAACCGACGCGGTGTCGACAATGTCGAACATGGTCGTCACCGTCCGGCGGCCCTCGTCGATAACGCCGGTATCGCTGCGCAGGCGGGCCTCGACGGGGCCGAGATCGGACTTGAGCAGGTATGTGCCGCCCGGCTCAAGTTCGGCAACCGACGCGGCCGGCAAGCCGATCCGGGCCTCAAGGGTGCCAGTCTCGACGAGTTCGAGGAAGACCATGCCGGGCGCGGCAATCGTCCCCTCGTCGGCCATGCGGTTGGTTATGGTCCCGGCGAAGGGTGCCCGGATGGCCGCAAGATCGATGGCGACGCGCAGCGTGTCCGCCCTCGCGGCCGCCGCAGAAATCCGCGCCGCCGAGGCAGCAGCCGTCGCCTCGGCCTCGTCGACGCGCTGGCGGGAGACGTGGCCGCGCTCGAACAGGGTGCGCTGGCGCTCGACGGTCGCCCGCGCGAGTTCATGGTCCGCCTCGGCTTCGGCCATCGACGCTTCGGCGGCGGCAAGGTTGGCCTGCAGGTCACGCGTGTCGAGGCGTGCAAGGCGCTGCCCTTCGGTCACGCGGTCGCCGATGTCGACATCAATGGAGGCTACCCGGCCGCCTGACGAAAAGCCAAGCTCGCTCGTGCGCCGAGGCTGGACGATGCCCGAGAACGTTTCCTCAAGGCCGAGCGAGGTTTCGAGTTTCACGGTTTCGACCGCTACCGACAGGGCGGACGGCGCAGATGTCGGAATGACGAGGGCCGGACCGGTCCGCCGCGACAGGGCCGCCACGACAAGCCCGGCCGAAATAATGCCAAGCAGGAGCACGAAGGCAATCGCCTTCGGGGCGCTCGGGCGCTTCTCGCGGGTGTGAAGGGTCTCGGTCATTCTGGTTGCCTCCTCGGCAGCAGGGCGCAGCCTTCCGGCTGATAAGCATTGTTCGGCATTGCAGGGCGTCCCGTCACATCAGCCCCCGGATAGAATTGTCGGCATGGGCGGCGATCAGTTCGTCGGCCGTCGCCACATCCGAGCCGAGAAAGGCACCCGCAAGGTTCGGCAGGTGCGACATCAGCACGGCAAGCCCGTGGGCGGATGCCCAGAGCGACTTCGAGGCAAGATGCGGGTCAAGGCCGGCCCGGAACGCGCCCTGCGCGATGCCGCGAACAACCATCTCGCGCAGCACGCCGAAGGCCCGCTCCCGGTTCGAGAGCGGCTCGCAGCGCACTTCCGGATTGGGCTGGGCCTCGCCAGAAAAGGCTGCGGCATAGTGGTGCGGCCGCTCCAGCGCGGTGCGAACATAGGTTTCGATGCAATAGCGGGCATAGGCGAGGAATTGCCCGCGATCGGCCGGCACCTCCTCGACCTGCTCGAGGATCCGGGCGAAGAAGCTCTCCTTGAGCTCATCGACAAGTTCCTGTTTTGACTGGAAATACTTGTAAATGGCACCCGGCGAGTAATCGATCGTGTCGGCGAGACGGCGAATGGATAGCCCGGCTTCGCCATCCTCCGCGAACACGCGTTCAGCCGCTTCCAGAATGGTCTGGCGAACCTTGTTCCGACGCCGTTCGGCCGGGGTAATTTCGGTTTCGGAGATCTCGGCCACACCGGTTTCCTTGCTGGCAGATGCAGGATATGGGTTTACGACATTCAAAAAGCAAACGCTGTTCACTTTTTTGCGATGCTTTTTTCGCCAGAACGCCGGGCTTGACCTTTCTACCGCGACATAGGTCAAGGATGGAGACTTCCAAACCGGTCCGGCACAAGAGGAACGAAGGCCCATGACCAGGACTTTTCCGCCTGCCCCTCCTTCCGGCACGGCGATGCTCGCAGCCCGGCCGAGCCCGGGGGCGCGGGCCATGCTGGCGCTCCGCCGCTCGGCCGGCAAGGGAACCCTGGCCGTCCCCGGCCCGGATGCCCACCGGCTTGACGAACTGATTGCCGTTGCCGCCCGCGTTCCGGACCACCGGCGGCTCGAGCCCTGGCGGTTCGTCGTGATCGAGGGCGAAGCGCGCGTCCGGCTCGGCGAGGCATGCGCGCGCATCGGCGAGGCGAAAGATCCGGCTGCAGGCCCCGCCGCACAGGCGGAAGACCGCGCAAGGTTCCTGCGCGCCCCCGTTGTCGTCTGCGTGGTCTCCTCGCCGGATGCTGCCCACAAGACACCTGTCTGGGAACAGGAACTGTCTGCCGGGGCAGTCTGCCACAATCTCCTCCTCGCGGCGAATGCAGCCGGATGGGCCGGAACATGGCTGACAGAGTGGGTTGCCTATGATCCGGATGTCGCCGCCGTCCTCGGCCTTGGCGCAAACGAAAGGATTGCCGGGTTCATTTATCTCGGCACCGCGACCGTGTCGCCGCCGGAGCGCCCGCGACCGGCTCTCGCGGCGAAGGTCCGGCGCTGGGAAGCCTAGAACCGGTCGAGCAGGCGCTCCAGGTATTCGCGCTCTTCCTCATTGGCCGGGTCGCCATAGCGCCGCCGCAGCTCTTCCAGGATGTCGAGGGCACGGCGGCGCTCAGCTTCGTCAGGAACGCTGACGCCGCTTGAATCATTGGCCCCGCCGATCGGACGGCCGAACGGATCGGTGCCCGCACCGGCCTGTTCCTCGCCGCGCAGGGCATCGATCGCGTCGGCAAGTTCTCCGGCAATGTCGCGCAGGCGGCTTGCGGCCTGTTCCTGGTTGCGTCCGGCGCGGCCGTAGGCGCCTTCGCGCAGTGCCTCCTCGGCCCGGCGCTGGGCATCAAGGGCCTCGCCGACAGCCCGCTCGGTCTCCTCGCCGCCCGGCAGGCCACCCGCTTCGCCGTCCTCGCCCGTCTCTCCGGCCCGGCGCTGCAGCGCTTCGAGCTGTTCGCGGATCGCCCGCTGGCGGTCGGCAAGCGCGCCAAGGTCGGTAACGTCGCTCTCGCTCTCGCCGTTGCCCGGTGCCGGTTGCGACGGCGTGCCCCGGCGTTCGGCCTCCAGCGTGTCATCATTCAGTTCGCGCTGGTCGCGCAGCGTGTCGGCCAGCTCTTCGAGGCTTTCGGACAATTCGCGCTGCGCCTCGCTCTGGTTCTCGCTCTCGCCCTCGCCGCCACCCTCGCTCGGCAAGGCAAACCCGTCACCTCCCGACCCGTTGCCTTGCTGGAATTCGAGATTCTCCAGCATGTTCGTGATGTCGGAGAGGAGCTGGCGCGCCTGGTCGCTCGCGCCGGTCTGGGTCAGGTCTTCGAGCGCATTCAGCATGTCCTCGAAGGAATTCTGGCCGAGCCCCTGCCCGTCGCCCCCTGCCTGCTCATTGTCCAGCCCGTCGCGCTCGGCCCCTTCTGCAAGGCCGTTGGCGACGGCTTCGGCGAGCTTGGCCTGCACGTAATTCTCGGCCGCCTGCCTGAAGGCCTGTGTCAGCCGGGCGATCTCTTCCTCGCTGGCCCCCTCGCGCAGGGCCTGTTCGAGGGCGCGCCGCGCCGCCAGCAGGGCGGCGAGCGCATCAGCCGAACTGCCATACTCGGCTTTCAGCGCGATGGCCCAGAGAAGGCTGTCAACCGAGGCCGCCTCGTCGAGCGTGCGGGCAGCCTTGAGCGTGCCGCGCGCGTTCGCAAGCCCGGTATAGATCGCATAATCGTCGAAGAACTTCTCCGGCGCATAGGTCACCGCTTCCAGCATGAAGGCGGCCTTCTGGATGCCTTCGGGCGCGGCTTCCAGCGCATTGGCCTCAAGGCGCACCCCGTCCGGATAGGCGCGCGGCTCGCGCAGCGCCGTCACGCGGATGTCCTGGGTAGCCCTCGCAAGCGGCTGGAGGAACAGCTTCTCGGGCAGGAGGAAGGTCGCTGGGGCGCTCCGGCCCTCCTGCCCGGCCCCGTCGGTTGCAACAAGGCGGCCGACGACTTCGAGACCCGCCCACGGATGGCGCGTCATGTCGATGCTTGCGTCTTCGGTCGCCTCCTTCACGGAGGTGCCGGGCAGTTCGACCGTTACGCGGCGCTCCTCGTCCGGGGCGGCGGGATGCGGTTCGGCAAGCGCGAGGGCAAGCTCCAGGCGCTCGACGCCATAATCGTCCCCAACCATCCAGCGGAACACCATGCGATCATTCTCGCCCAGCGAGGGAGGCGTCTCGAAGCGGGCAACCGGCAGTCCGTCCGGCAACGTGAGGATCGACCATGACGCCCGCTCGCCCCACCAGCGCACCGAGGCATCGGTATCGGCGGTGAGGAACGCCCTTGCTTCCCAAGCCCCGTCCGGGGTCGCCGAGAACCGTGTCTTCCGCGTGCCGCCGGACGAGCGCAGACGAAGCACCGGCGCGGATTTCGCCTGCACGCGGACCGTCACCTCCGATCCGGACGGCACACGCACTTCGTCCAGGCCGTCGCGCAGGAAGACGGGCGGCTTGCGGGCATAGTCCGGCGGCGTGATCCAGGCCTCGACCCGGATCGTGCCGGCACCGAGCAAGGCACCATAGTCCGGGAAGAGAGCGCGTTGCAGGCGCGCACCGGCGTCGAGATTGGCAAAGGCAAGACCGGCAATGATGACGCCCGGGGCAATCGCGCGCAGCCAGTACGGATCGAGCCGTGCCCAAGCGGCCGAAAACCCGGGCAAGGGCAGCGCCTCGGCTGCGCGCCTCAGGCGTTCAGTATGCGCGCGCCACAAGGACTGCGAGACAGGGCCAGGATCGACCGGACGGTCTGTCAGGCCGGAGAGCGGACGGTCCTCGGACCCGGCATCGAGCGCACGTCGGACGTCCCGGTCCGTCGGAGCGGCAAACCGCCTGCGGCCACGCAGGAAGAGAACGATCCCCCCGGCGAGCGTGACAAGGGTTGCCATCGCTGCGAGGCCCGGCGACATCGCATCGAACAGGCCGAACAGGGCGATAGAGGCGAACAGGGCGAGCAGGAGCAAAAGCGGCCAGAACGCTTCGGCGAGGCGCAGGGCCGACAGCTTCACGCGCGTCAGCAATGTCCTGCGGGCCAGGCCCTTGATCTTGCTCAGGTCAGCCAATCGGGCACGCTCTCCAGGGCAGTCATCTCGTCGAAGTCCGGCCTCCGGCGAATGATCGCATACTCAGCGCCGTTCACAAGCACCTCCGGAACCAGGGGTCTCGCATTGTATTGGGACGAGAGTACGGCACCATAGGCGCCGGCCGAGAGGAAGGCGAGCCGGTCCCCGGCCTTGACACGCGGCATGGAACGCCCGGCGGCGAACTTGTCGGTCGACTCGCAGATTGGGCCGACAATATCGACGAGCACTTGCGGCGCGTCTTCGGCGGGCTCGCCGAGCGGCAGGATGTCGTGGTGCGCGCCATAGAGCGCCGGACGCATCAGGTCGTTCATCCCGGCATCGACGATCAGGAACGTCCGGTCCGGAGCCGGTTTCAGGTAGAGCGCTTCGGTGACGAGAACGCCGGCATTGCCGGTAATGACGCGACCCGGCTCAAGAATGACCCCGACCTGCATGTCGCCGATCACGTCCCGGATCATCGCGGCATAGTCGGCCGGCGGGGCCGGATTGTCCGTGTCCTTGTAGGGAATGCCGAGCCCGCCGCCGACATCGATGCGGGAAATGTCATGCCCGGCTGCGCGCAGGCGGCGGGCGAGCGCGACCGTTTTCTCGAACGCAGCGCGCATCGGCGCGAGATCGCCGATCTGGGAGCCGATATGCACATCGACGCCGACCGCGCGAATGCCGGGAAGGGTTGCCGCATGAGCATAAAGCCCCTCGGCCTCGGCCCAGGGCACGCCGAACTTGTCGCCCTGCTTGCCGGTGGAAATGTTCGGATGACCGCCCGCCGCAATGTCCGGATTGACGCGCAGGGCGATCGGCGCGGTCTTGCCGAGCGAGGCGGCAACGTCCGACAGGACTTCCAGCTCGGCAGCGCTTTCGACATTGAACTGGTGAATGCCTTCGTCCAGCGCAAAGGCCATCTCTGCCCGTGTCTTGCCGACGCCTGAAAACACGATGCGCGAGCCCGGAATGCCTGCCTTGCGGGCACGCTTGAGTTCGCCTGCGCTGACGACATCCGCCCCGCAGCCCGCCGCGGCGAGCGTCGCCAGCACGCCGAGATTGCCATTGGCCTTCACCGAATAGGCAATGAGGCAGCGTATGTTCTTGAACGCCCCGGCAATGACGCGGGCATGGCGCTTGAGCGTTGCTGTCGAATAGACATAGACCGGGGTGCCAACCGCATCGGCAATCGCGTGCAGGTCTGTGTCCTCGCAGTGGAGCCGGCCGTTCCGGTAATGAAAATGGTGCAAGCAGGCCCGCCTTATCCGTTGCCGGCATCGTTCATGGGGGCCTCTTCGACCGGCTCGACCGGAGCGGCATCCGGAATCTCGCCGCCAAGGTCATTGAGGCGCGGACCGGTCTCGGGCTCTGGTGCCGGGGCTTCGGCTTCGGCTTCATCTTCCATGCCGTCCTCGCCGGTGGAGGCCGACTTGAAGATCGGATCGGGCCTCGCCAGTCCGCCGCGCAGGCCGCAGGCACCGAACATGGGCAGGACCAGAAGGATGGCAAGGCAAGCCTTAGTCACGGGTTTCATCGGTATCTCCTCGTCCGGATTCCAGTCTGTCGGTCCAGGCCGCGACCTGTTCGGCAACGCGGACCGGGGCGGTGCCGCCATGGCTTGTCCGGCTGGCGGCGGATGCCTCGACAGTCAGGACGGAATATATGGCATCGGTAAGGCGCGGGTCTTCGGCCTGCATGTCCGCAAGGGACAGGCCGGCGAGGGTGCAGCCGGACCTTTCGGCCTTGGCGACGAGGCGGCCCGTGACATGGTGTGCCTCGCGGAACGGCATCCTTAGCTCCCGCACGAGATAGTCGGCAAGGTCGGTTGCCGTCGAGTACCCCTGGCCCGCAGCCCGCAGCATGGCATCCGGAAAGAAGGTGACGGTCCCGATCATGCCGGTCATGGCAAGGACGCAGAGCTGGAACGTGTCGAACGCCTCGAAGGTCAGCGCCTTGTCGTCCTGCAGGTCCTTGGCATAGGCAAGCGGCAGGGCCTTCATCGCGCCCTGCAGGGCCGAGAACCGGCTGGCGATGAGCGAGGCCTTGGCGCGGATCAGTTCGGCGGCATCCGGGTTTCGCTTCTGCGGCATGATCGACGACCCGGTCGACCATTCGTCCGACAGGCGGGCGAAGCCGAAGGCCGGAGACGTCCAGAGGACGATTTCCTCGGCGAGGCGGGAGAGATGCGTCGCCGCGATCGAGAGGGCCGCAAGGGCCTCGAGCGCGAAATCGCGGGCCGAGACGGCATCAAGCGAGTTGGCCATGGGCCGGTCGAAGCCGAGCGCCTCGGCCGTCATGTCCCGGTTGATCGGGAACCCGGTCCCGGCAAGCGCCGCCGCTCCAAGCGGACATTCGTTCAGCCGGACAACCGCATCGCCGAACCGGTCGCGGTCGCGCGCGAACATCTCGACATAGGCGAGGAGATGATGGCCGAGCGTCACCGGCTGGGCGGTCTGCATGTGCGTGAACCCCGGCATCAGCGTGCCGGCATGCTCGCCCGCGCGGGCAACGAGCGCGCGCTGAAGGCCTTCCAGCAGGTCGGACGCCTCGCCCAGGGCAGCGCGCACCCAGAGCCGGAAACCGGTCACCACCTGGTCATTGCGCGAACGGGCCGTGTGCAGGCGCCCGGCAGCATCGCCAATCAGCGCCTTGAGGCGGGCCTCGACATTCATGTGGATGTCTTCAAGCTCGCGCGAGTAGACAAACTTGCCGCCCTCGATCTCGCCGAGAATGACTTCAAGCCCGGCGAGGATCGCCCGGCCGTCCTGTTCGCTTATGATCCCGCAGGCCGCGAGCATGGCCGCATGGGCCTTGGACCCGGCGACATCTTCGCGGGCCATGCGGCGGTCGATGTCGATCGAGGCGTTGATCGCCTGCATGATGCCGGAGGGCTGTGCGGCAAAGCGCCCGCCCCACATCTCTTGGCTTTTGGGCGGCACATCCGCCATATCGGCCCCCTTGGGAGAACTGCTCATGCCGGCGACAGTGCGACGGGTCCTGATTACCGCGATGCTTTTGGGGCTAGTCGCCGCGATTGTCCATGTCCTGTTGAGCGCGGTCGGCGGACGCCCGTCAACCCGGCCCTATGAACGCTTCGCAGGGGGGGCGCTGGAAGGCCTCGACTTTGCCTATGCGGGGGAAGTGCCGGGCGATACGGGATTTCTCGGACCGGACGGCGAAACCCTAAGACTGGCGGATTTCCGCGGCAAGGTCGTGCTCCTGAACCTCTGGGCAACCTGGTGCGCCCCGTGCGAGCGCGAAATGCCGACGCTCGGCGCGCTGCAGTCGGCCCGCGGCGGACCGGACTTCGAGGTTGTCGCGATCAGCGTCGATGATGACGAGAAGGCCGACGAGGCGCGGACGAGCCTTGCTGACTGGACCGGCGGGACGCTGCGCTTCTTCCATGCCCCGGACTATGCGATCACCTATGATCTCGGCGCAGGCACGGTGCGCGGTTTCCCGACCAGCATCCTTTATGACGCCGAAGGCCGCGAGGTCGCCCGCTATGCCGGAGAGCTCGACTGGTCGGGCTACGAGACAGTGGCGCTCGTTGATGCGGTTATCGCTGGAAAACGCTGACAGGGCCCGTTCGCGCCGCCACTTCGTCCAGAAACGCCTGCAGCGCGCCCTCCCCGCTCACCGATATGTCCGTCCGGAAACCCTCGACAATCAGGTCGGGCCCGACGAGGAGATAGGTCGGCGTCCACTGGACCCCGAGACTTGCGCGAAGGTCGCCTGTTTCGTCGAGCACGGTCGGAAAGGAAATGCCCTCCGCCTCGAAAAAGGCCGCAACCGAGCCGTGGCCACGATAGAGAATGTCTAGATGGTCCGGCGAATAGGGCACATGGACCGAGACGAAATCCAGGTCCGGACGGCTTTCGGCAAAAGCGGCGACGGCGGCGATATTGTCCATGTCGTTGCGGCTGTCATGGCACCAGAGGCCCCAGGCGACAAGCAGGGTCCAGCGCCCGGCCATGGAGGCGGCGTCGTACTCTCCGCCGTCGGCCATCGGTCCGGAAAACGCGGCGATCTTCTGGCCGAGGAACGGGTGCGAGACCGGACGGCCGCTTGAATCACGCAGGATGCCGTCGCCGCGCGTGTCCTTCGCGCCGCCCGGCACGGCCATTGACGGCGTCACGAGCGGCGCCCGCACATCGGCGCTCGCGCAGGCTGACAGCGCGAGGAAGGCCGCCGCAGCGAGAAAGCTGGTCCGTCTCAACGCGTCGGCACCGGGCTGTCACCGCGATAGTCATA
Organism: uncultured Hyphomonadaceae bacterium; assembly: GCA_964429935.1. GTDB lineage: Bacteria > Pseudomonadota > Alphaproteobacteria > Caulobacterales > Hyphomonadaceae > CALLCD01. The sequence continues at coordinate 34,587 of CAYSED010000009.1, read as the reverse complement.
GAAGCCGCGCCCGCTCTTCTTGCCAAGCCAGCCGGCCTCGACATATTTCACGAGCAGGGGACACGGCCGGTACTTCGTGTCAGCGAGCCCGTCATGCAGGACCTGCATGATCGACAGGCACGTATCGAGCCCGATGAAGTCGGCAAGCTGCAGGGGACCCATCGGATGGTTCGCGCCGAGCCGCATCGCCTGGTCGATGGCCTCGACCGTGCCGACCCCTTCATAGAGCGTGTAGACCGCCTCATTGATCATCGGCATCAGGATGCGATTGACGATGAAGGCCGGGAAATCCTCGGCATTGGTAACCGTCTTGCCGATCTTTGCGGCGAAGGCGAGCGCCGCCTCATAGGTTGCCTGGTCTGTGGCAAGGCCGCGGATCACCTCGACGAGCTGCATCAGGGGCACAGGGTTCATGAAATGCAGGCCGATGAAGCGCTCCGGACGGTCGGTGATCGAGGCGAGCCGGGTGACGGAGATCGAGGACGTGTTGGTCGCGAGGATGGCGCGCGGCGGGATGACATTGCAGAGGGACCGGAAGATGGCTTCCTTGACATCGCGATTCTCGGTCGCCGCCTCGATGGCCATGTCGACAGTGCCGAGCGGGTTCATGCTCGTGCTCGGCCTGATGCGGGCAAGCGCCGCCGACATGTCTTCGGACTTGATGAGCTTGCGGGTTACCTGGCGGCCCAGGTTCTGCTCGATCGTCGCCATGCCGCGCGACAGGGCCGTGTCCGAAATGTCGTTGAGGACGACATCATACCCCGACAAGGCGCAGACATGGGCAATGCCATTACCCATCTGGCCTGCGCCAATGACCCCGATCACCTTGAAGGCCGCCATAGTGTTACTCTCCCGGACACCCGTGTTCTGCATGTGGCGCACAGTACAATTGTGCACTGCGGCAAAGATCAAGTGCCGAATCCGGCGTCACGGAAGTGTTACGACAGAATCAGGTGAAATACGCCGGGATTCATCTGCCGGGACGGCTTTCCGGCCCGCAGTGTGACGCCGCCGCACCACTTCAGGAGCTGCCCTTGCCTATTCGGCCCCGTGCAGGCAGGTAAACCTGCTCCCGTGCGGGCGTGGTGAAATTGGTAAACACAGCAGACTTAAAATCTGCCGGCCGCAAGGCCTTGCCGGTTCAATCCCGGCCGTCCGCACCATTCACCGACTGAAAATCGGTCCGGTGGACCGATTTTCGCGGTGAATGATACTTTGTTGATGTCCCCCGCTTCGCGATAGGACGCCGCTCAGCGGGCTGATGGCTCTGCGACCTGGATTTGATCCAGTGGATCAGATCCGGCGCAAAATGATCTTCCTGGACTGTTTCCGCTCGCTCACGCGATGGGGCGTCGTGCTGCGGCTCATGCTTGCGCGCTGTCGCCCAGAATGGCCGCCGCCGTTTCCCGCAAGACCTTGCCGATGGCATGAAACCGGGATTCAAGCGGCGAGTTCTCCCGCCAGACGAGCGAGATGGTACGCCGGGCCATCGGATGGTCGATCCGACGGACCACGATGTCCGGGTCGCGCTTCGCCTCGCCGGTCACGTAAAGGCTTGGGAGGACCGCGACACCGGCCCCCATGATGGCCATCTGGCGCGTCGCATCGAGGCTCGTTCCCTGGTATTCCGAGCTGACATGGCCGCCGGCTTCGAAGGCGATCCGGTCGATCAGGCGGCTCAGCCTGTGACCTTCGCCGAGCGTCAGCAGCGCCCGTCCGGCAAGAGCCTCCAGGGGCACGGGATGTCCGGAGCCCGAAAGCCCGTCGTCCGGCGCGGCGCAGATCCACAGGTGCTCTTCGAGTATGGGCATGGACGGCCGCCCGGGATGATCGTCCGGAGTCGAGAGGATCATGTCGAACTGGCCGTCATCGAGATGGCTTTCGAGATCAACGGTCTTCTCCTCGCGCACCGACATGCGGAAATCCGGGTAAAGCGCATGGAGCTGCTTTGTCGCCGACGGGAGCAGGTACGGTCCGACCGACGGCAGGACGCCGAGGCGCATGCGGCCGGACAGGCTGCGGCTCGCATTGCGGGCAATGGCCTTCAGATCCTCCACCTCGCGCAGGATCAGCCGCGCGCGGCGCAGCACCTCGGTGCCGACCGGCGTCATGATCGCGCCTTTCCGGCCGCGTTCGACAAGGGTCTCGCCAAGCTCCGCCTCCATGTCCGCGATCTGTGCCGACAGGCTCGGCTGGCTGACATTCAGGGCTTTGGCCGCGAGGCCGAAACGGCCCGAATCGGCAATCGCGACGAGGTAGCGAAGCTGGCGAAGGGTTGGCCTCATGATCGTTTTTTCCTATCGAAACACAATTTTATTTCGATTGGAAATATGCAAGGCCCATCGCCACATCAAGTATCGAGAGAGGTCGGGTCAGCCGCAAGCGGGAAGACCGAATTGTCGCCGGCATCCGAGGTCCTGCCCGCGGCCCGGCCGAAGACGAGACAAGAACAGCACTGGCGTCCCGGGTCCCTTCTCTCCCCGGTTCCCGGTGCGCAGGCCGCCCGGTACTTCCCGGAAAGACTGCCGGGCGGCCTGCATCTTGTCGGCGCAGCAATATTCAGGCCACTATGTCGGCCAGAGGGAAAGACAGAAGTGATGGCAGGCAAAGCTTCACCAGAGCCCATTTCCATGGGTGCATTCTTCCGGATATTCTTTCGGATCCTTGCTCCGGAGCGCGGGTTCTACTGGATGGCGACAATATACGGGGCCGGGATCAGCCTTCTGTCCCTGGCGACGCCCATCTCCGTGCAGATGCTCATCAACACGGTTGCCAATACCGCCCTGGCGACGCCGCTGCTCGTGCTGTCGCTGACCCTGTTCGGCCTCCTGATGATCTCGGGCCTGCTGAATGCCCTGCGGATTCACCTGATGGAACTGTTCGGGCGCCGGTTCTATGCCCGTCTTGTCAGCGAGATCGCGCTGCGGACGGTGTTTGCCCAGAACCCCTATTTCGAGGACACCGCGCGCGGCTCGCTGTTCAACCGCTATTTCGACATCGTCATTGTGCAGAAGACCGTCCCTTACCTTCTGATCGGCGGCTTCACGGTCATCCTCCAGGCGGGTGTCGGCATGGTGCTCGTGTCGCTCTATCACCCGCTTTTTCTCGCCTTCAACCTCATCATCATCTTGCTGATCTGGGCGATCTGGCTCGTCTGGGGGGGGAGCGCCATCCGGTCAGGCATCGAGCTGTCGCACCGCAAGCACGAGACGGCCGCGTGGCTTGAAAGCATCGGCACGTCCAACGGTTTCTTCAAGTCCGAGCGCCGCGTCGAATATGCGCTGCAGGAAACCGACGCCTATACGGGCCGCTACGTGAACCAGCACCGGCGGCACTTCCGGCGGCACTTCGCGCAGACACTGTCGTTCCTGACCCTCTATGCGCTTGCGAGCGCCGTCCTGCTCGGGCTTGGCGGCTGGCTCGTGATCCAGGGCGAACTGACGCTGGGCCAGCTCGTCGCGGCAGAGCTCGTTCTCTCCGCCGCCTTCTTCGGCGTGTCGCAGCTCGGCAGCTATCTTGTGTACTTCTACGATCTCTGCGCCTCGCTGGAGGAGCTGTCCCTGTTCGACGACATCGAGCTTGAAGCCCCCGACAAATCCACCGTTCCGCTTGGTACCGACGCCAGCGTCGAGTTCGCGGGTGTCAGGGGAACCGGTCGCTGCGGCAGCATCCTGTTCGAGTTCCGGATCCCCGCCGGCAGCCATCTCCTGGCCGATGCGTCCGACTATTCGGTCCAGCGCTTCTTCACGCACCTCCTGAAGCGGCTTGACCGGCCGGAGGGCGGCTATGTCACGCTCGGTGGGACCGACCTGCAGGACCTCGACGTCCAAAGGCTGCGCCAGGACGTGTTCGTCATCGAGCGGCCATCCCTCCTGCCCATGACGATCCGGGAATATCTGCGCCTGAGCAGCGACGAGATGGCCGCAAGCCGGTCGCTGGCCGTGCTGGAGCGTGTCGGCCTGAAGGAGGTCATCGCCCGCTTTCCGGACGGGCTCGATACGCCCCTGTCACAGTCGGGATGGCCGCTTTCGCTGCCCGAGGCCATGATGCTGAAGCTTGCTGCCGCCATCATCGCCCGCCCGCGCATCCTGATCCTCAGCCAACTCTACGACATGGTGGATGAAGACATGATGGAGGCTGCCCTTGCACCGTTCGCGAAGGACCCGGATACGACGCTCGTCTATTTCACGAAGCGCCGGTCGCGGCTCGGCTTCAGCCGGTTCCTCTATCTTGGCGACCGGCAACAGTTCATCCATGACCGCTTCGAGGACTTTGCCGCCTTCCCCGTGAAGGACAGCAACCCGAAAAGCCTGCCGTCCGATCGCCCTGCCCCGTCCATTACCATGATCCGGGAGTGACCATGGCCATCCTAAACATTGATGACTTCGACCAGTTCGAGACGCTCCGCTCGGTTCGCACGCCGAGCATCATCCGCGTCGTGTCGCTGCTCGTCGCGCTCGGCATCGCCGGGACGATCGCCTTCCTCGCCTATACGCCCTGGGTGCAGACCACCGCCGGTGCCGGAGCCGTCACGGCCCTCAATCCGAACGACCGCCAGCAGCAGATCAACGCACTCGTCTCCGGCCGGATCGACCGCTGGTTCGTGCAGGACGGCAGCATCGTGAAGGAAGGCGATCCGATCGCCCGGATCATCGACAATGACCCGAACCTGATCGAGCGCCTCGAGGCCGAGCGCGGCCAGGTCGAGATCCAGCTCCAGGCCGCCGAGGCCGGCCTGCGGACAGCGCAGATCGATGCCGACCGGATGAAGGACCTGTTCGAGAGCGGCCTGGCCGCGCAGCGCGAGTATGAACAGGCGAGAATACGCGTCGAGGAATTTCGCGGCCGGGTCGCCGAGGCGGCGGCCAATCTCAACCGGGTCGATGTCAGCCTGTCGCGCCAGTCCGTGCAGATGATAACGGCACCGCGTGACGGGATCATCCTGAACCTGATCGCCGGCAACACGGCCACCTATGTCAATGCCGGGGACGTGCTGGCAAACTTCGTGCCCGAAGCCCAGGAGCGCGTGATCGAGATTTTCATCGACGGACGCGACGTTGCCCTCGTCCAGCCGGGCGCCAAGGCGCGCATCCAGTTCGAGGGCTGGCCCGCGGTGCAGTTCACAGGGTGGCCGTCGCAGGCGATCGGCACGTTCGGCGGCATCGTCACGGGCGTTGATCCGGCCGCGCAGGTCAACGGCCGCTTCCGGGTCCTGATCTCGGAGGACCCGGGCGACACGGAAACCTGGCCGGACCAGCGCTATGTCAGGTTCGGTGCGAATGTCCGGGCCTGGATCCTTCTCGAGACCGTGCCGCTCGGCTACGAGCTCTGGCGGCAGCTCAACAATTTCCCGCCATCGCTGCCGCAAACGGGTGCGAGCGGGTCGGGCGCGGACCAGGCAGCATGACGGGCCTGCGCCTAGCCTTGCTCGCCGCTGCCATCGCCGTTGCCGCCCAGTGGATCAGCGCGCTTGCCCAGCCGGAGCGCGACCCGCTGCTGCCCGGCGAAGTGCTCGAGGCCTCCCTTGAGCGCTTTCCGCAGATCCTCGAAGGACTCGCCCGCCTCCGGGCAGCGGAGGGCACGACGCTCGCGGCGGAAGGCGCCTTCGACCTCGTGTTCGATGCGGATGCGAGGAGTCGCGTGACAGGCTTCTGGGATGGCAGCTATGTGAAGACCGAGGCCCGCCAAGCGTTCCGGAATCATGGCGCAACGCTCTATGGCGGCTATCGCCTCTCCGACGGCAATTTCCCGGTCTACGAGGACGTCAACTTCACCAATACCGGCGGCGAGTTCAAGATCGGCGCGATCTTCGCGCTCCTACGGGACCGGACCATAGACCCGCGCAGGTTTGGCGTGACCGATGCCCGGCTCGGCGAGCGGCAGGCCGAGCTTGATGTCCTCCTGACGAAAGTCGGCGTGCAGCAGCAGGCGCTCGCCGCCTATTGGCGCTGGGTGGCGACCGGACAGGAACTCGACGTCTATCGCAGCCTGCTTGCGATCGCCGAGGAGCGCGAGGCGGGGCTCGAGGAACAGGTGCGCAAGGGGGCGCTCGCCGGGATCGCGGTCGTCGAGAACCGCCAGAACATCACGCGCCGGCGCATCCTCGTTGCCGAGGCTGAACTCAGTCACGAAGTCGCCGCGAACGTGCTGTCCTTCTACTATCGCAATGCCGCAGGCGAACCGCAGCGCCCTGACCCTGCCCGGTTGCCGTCGAATGACGAACTCGATCCCCTGAGGCCGAGCGACGCCTTCGAGCCGGCCGCCTTTGACGATGTGCTTACAACCCGACCGGAGCTGCGCCGCCTGCGCCTGGCCGTCGACCGCGCGCGGCAGGAAGTCAGGCTAGGCGAAAATGCCCTGCGCCCGCGCCTCGACCTCAATCTCGAAGTATCGCGGGATGTCGGCGCGATCGCCGAGGGCGGGGCCTCGCGCGATTCCACGGACACGATTGTCGGCCTGCGCTTTTCCGTTCCGCTGCAACAGCGCGAGGCCCGGGGCCAGCTCCAGAGCGCCGAGGCGAAACTCCGGGAAACACGCCTCATGGAGCAGCGCATCGAGGACCAGATCAGCATCGAGCTGCGCAACATCCTCGCGACGCTCGCAGCCTCCCTCCAGCTTGCGGCGCTTGCCGAAACCGATGTCGAACAGTCGCTCACCATGGTCGACGCCGAGCGGACCCGCTTTGCCAGCGGGGCGAGCGATTTCTTCCTCGTCAATGTCCGCGAGGAAACGGCGGCGAACTCCCGCATCAGGCTCATCCAGGCGAACCTGAAAGGGTATCTCGCCAAGACCGACTATGACGCTGCAACGCTCAATGCCGGTGCGCTGGGGCTGTGACGGGCGGGAGGCCGCCGACCCGGCTGGCAGACGCAAAGATGTGATTCGCCCGGGCGCAATTGACCCTTTCCGAACCGAGTGCCGGCACGCTAGAACCGGTTAATGGACGAACCGGCCGCCCTCTTGATCCTTCAGGCCGCCGGGGCCTATCTCGGCACCGGGCTCGCTTTCGGGCTCGCTTTCATTTTCCTGGGCATCGGCAAGATCGACCCTGTGGCAAAGGCCATGCCTCTTCGGGTTCGTCTCGTGCTTTTGCCGGGCACCGCCGCGCTCTGGCCGCTAATGCTTGCCAAATGGGTCCGGCAGACCGAGCCGCCCGTATCATGACGCGGGGGCAGAAGCGGCTGCACCTCATCGCCTGGCTCCTGATGGGGCCGCTAATGGCCTTGCTGCTCCTGGCCGCCGTGCTCTTGCGCCCGGACGTTCCGGCGAACCAGAGCCTGCCCGCATTCGCCGGAGAAGAGGACGCCCGCTGATGGCGGCGGAGTACAAGATCGTCGGCTGGACCCCGTTCAAGAAGCGGTTCGACCGCTGGCTGGCCGCCGGGATAGGCGTCTATCTCCTTGCGTTCACCATCGGCACGGTCGCGAGCCTGAAACCGGACGAGAGCTTCACGCCCGTCCAGGTCATGATCCGGGCGACCGGGACGCTCGCCTTCCTCCTCCTCAGCTTCGTTCTCAGCCTCGGCCCGCTTGCCCGGTTGAGCGCAAGGTTCAAGCCGTTCCTCTTCAACCGTCGGCATCTCGGCGTTGCAACTTTCATGATCGGGCTCGTCCATGCCGGGCTCAGCACGCTCTGGTACCACGCCTTCAGCAGCACGAACCCGATCGTCTCCCTGCTCGTGTCGAACCCGAGATACGGCTCGATCAGCGGATTTCCCTTCGAGTCGCTCGGCATGATCGCGCTCGCGGTGCTGTTCGTCATGGCCGCGACGAGCCATGATTTCTGGAATGCCAATCTCGGGCCGCGTCTCTGGAAATCGATCCACATGTCGGTCTATGCCGCCTATGCCCTTCTGGTGGGACATGTCGCGCTCGGCGCGATCCAGTTCGAGAAAGACCCGGTCTATTTCGGCATTCTCGCCGGGAGCGCGGGTATCCTCGTCGCCCTGCATGCCGCCACGGGCCTTGCGGGCCTGCGCCGGAGCGCCGGGGAAACCGATGGCTGGCTCAAGGTTGCGCTGGTTGAAGACTTCGAGGACGGGCGCGCGAAGATCGTGCAGCCGGCGGAAGGAGAGGCGATCGCGGTTTTCCTGGATGGCAACCGGATCGGGGCGGTGTCGAATGTCTGTCGCCACCAGGGCGGACCGCTCGGCGAGGGTCGCATCATTGACGGATGCGTCACCTGTCCCTGGCACGGCTTCCAGTACCGGCTGGAAGACGGAACCTCGCCGCCGCCCTACCGCGAGAAAGTGCATACCTATCGGACCCGAATTGAAGCCGGCATGGTCTGGGTCCGCGCCGAACCGGACCCGCCGGGCACGCCCCAGGTGCCGAGCCTTGCCGGGGCGGCCTCATGAGCAAGGATGATTTCTTCATCGGCTGGTCGCCGGATGCGCCGCGCGCCGACCGGCGCTTCTTTCTCGGGGCAGGGCTCGCCATGCTCGCGGGCACGGGCGGGCTTGGCTGGACGCTCGCCAGCCGACAGGCCGCGCCGGGGCCCGGACAATGGGACCAGGGGGCCGTCCGCGAATGGCGGGGCATCGCCGCCGCGAGCCCTTATGGCATGCTGCGCACGAGGGACGTGTCGGGCACGCCGCAGACCGTGCTTCTGTCAACGCTTGGCAAGTGCGGGGTCGCGGCCCGTATCGGGTCCCATGCCGGACAGCCTGTGGTCGTCCGTGGCAGCCTGATCGAGCGCGGCAGCCACGCCATGGTAGCCGTCGTCGACGACATTGACTGGATCCGGCCGGATACCGAGGCCGTTCCAGACGAGGCGCTTGGCTTTCCGGAGCCTGAGCGCCTCGGCGACATCGTCCTGAAAGGCGAGATCGTCGATTCCAAGTGCTGGTTCGGGGCGATGCGACCGTCCGAAGGCAAGGTCCACAAGGCGTGCGCCGCGCTCTGCATCCGGGGCGGACTGCCACCGGTCCTCCTCGCCCGCGACGGCGCGAACCGGCACGCCTTGCTCCTCCTGACGCGTGACGGCCTTGCCCATGGCGAAGACCTCCTGCCGCTCGTTGCTGATCCGGTCGAGGTATCCGGATCTGCCTATCGCCGGGGCGAGCAGCTTTTTCTTGATGTGCCGGTCTCGCGGATCAGGCGGCTGCGGGCCTGAATTCAGGCTTGTCCGCGCCCGCGTTCGGTGACGGCCTTTCGCGCGGCCTCGACCGACTCGGCCGTGACCGATGCGGCATGCTCGGCCGAGCGGCGGATTTCCATCCCGAGCGCATCCCCGAACGGCATGGCGAACCCGTCGTCGATGACTTTCTTGTAGTTCCTGAGAAGAACAGGATCGCAGGAACACATGTCCTCGGCGAGCTTCAGGGCTGCCGGAACCAGCTCGTCAGGCTGGCAGACCCGGTTGACGAGGCCCCAGCGCTCGGCGGTTTCGGCATCGAGGAAATTGCCGGTGAAGGAGAGCTCCTTGGCGCGGCTCGTGCCGATCAGGCGCGACAGCTTCTGCGAGAGGCCCCAGCCCGGCATGATGCCGACGCGGGCATGCGTGTCGGCGAACTTCGCCTCGGTCGAGGCGAACAGCACGTCGCACATCAGGGCAAGCTCGAAGCCGCCGGTGATCGCAAACCCGTTGATCGCCCCGATGATCGGCCAGGGATAGGCCCCGAGGGAGCGGGAAATGTCGATATCGCCGCCATCGGCCCCGAGCGCGAAGCCCGTCTCGCCGGCTTCCTTGAGATCGACCCCGGCGGTGAACGCGCGGCCCGCCCCGGTCAGCACGACGGCGCGGATATCCGGGTCGCCTGCCATGTCGTCAAAGATGCGGACAAGCTCGGCCCTCAGGGCGCGGCTCAGCGCGTTCAGGGCTTTCGGCCGGTTGAGCGTGATGAGCGCCACCGGCCCGCGGCGTTCGACGAGAATGATGGGGTCTGTCATGGTTTGGCGCTTCCTGTTGTCTGGAATGGTCAAACTGCGCGGGCAGCGCTGATGCCGGCGCTCGCAAAGAGCGAAATGAAATCAGTGGCGAGGCGGTCCAGTTCATCCGGGTCCTTGCCACGCGCAACCAGGTTCACGCCGTGATCCTCCCGCGAGGCAAACCAGGGATAGGAGCCGATGGCAATGTGCGGATGGGCCCTGGCGATCTCGCCGAGCGCCTCGGCGATGGCGCCTTCCTGTCCGCCCGGACCGCGCACCGTGACCGAGTGGACAACCGCGCCGCCTGTCAGCCGGTGCCCGACATCCTGCAACATGCCCTGGACGATGGACGGCACGCCTGCGAGCGTGAAGACGTTCTCAATCTGGAAGCCCGGCGCGCCGGAGACCGGATTTGCGATCAGGCTTGCGCCATGCGGGATGCGCGCCATGCGGCGGCGGGCGGACGTGAAGTCCATGTTTGCCGCGGTGTAGCGTTCGGTCAGGATGGCGAGGGCTGCGGCATTTTCCGAGATGCCGGTGCCGAAGGCGGCGGCGATGGCGTCGGCCGTGATATCGTCATGCGTCGGGCCGATGCCGCCGGTCGTGAAGACATAGGTATAGCGAGCCCGGAGCGCGTTGACGGCCTCGACAATGGCGGCCTGGTCATCACTGACGGTGCGCGCTTCCTTTACCGGAATGCCGAGCGGGGCGAGAAATGTCGCGATCTGCTGCAGGTTCAGGTCGCGCGTGCGCCCGGACAGGAGCTCGTCACCGATCAGGAGAACGGCCGCGATGGGATCAGGCTTGGTCATACAAGCCTACCGATACGCGAGGGACCGGCCGCCGCAAGTCCTGACATGGCGGAAACCGGCACCATCCGGTTTTGCGAGGCGAGCAGGACTGGAATAAATGTGCTAGGGCTGCCACATAGCGGTCTGTCACGAACCCGGAGCCAGTTGAGATGAGCGATATCGAGCTTCTGCCGTCCCGAACGGGCGAGATACGCATTCATGGCGAGGACGGGTTTGTAGGCATGCGCCGGGCCGGACGGCTTGTAGCCGAATGCCTCGACATGCTGGTGACGGAAGTGAAGCCCGGCGTGACGACCGGCCAGCTCGACGACCTTGTCCGGGAGTTCATCCTCGATAACGGTGCCCTGCCCGCAACG
>CAYSED010000009.1:21945-23540 GCA_964429935.1 uncultured Hyphomonadaceae bacterium | reverse complement strand
GCATTCTTCCTGCATCAGCCTGAACAATGTCATCTGCCACGGCATCCCCGGCGACAAGCCGCTGAAAGACGGCGACATTGCCAATATCGACGTGACGCTCATTCTCGATGGCTGGCACGGCGACCATTCGCGCATGTACGCCGCAGGCGAACCGCGCCGCAAGGCCGCCCGCCTTATGGAAGTCACCTACGAAGCCATGATGGCCGGCATCGCCGCCGTGAAGCCCGGCGCAAGGCTCGGCGATATCGGCGGCGCGATCAGCGAGATTGCCCGCAAGAACCGGCTCTCCGTCGTCGAGGATTTCTGCGGCCACGGGCTCGGGCGCATCTTCCATGACGAACCGAACGTCGTTCACTCGGCGCAGGCCGGAACGGGGCCCGAACTGAAGCCCGGCATGTTCTTCACCATCGAGCCGATGCTGAATGTCGGGCGCAAGGATGCCGCGATCCTCGGCGATGGCTGGACCGCAGTGACCCGCGACCGCCAGCTTTCGGCCCAGTTCGAGCACTCAGTCGGCGTGACCGAGACCGGCGTCGAAATCTTCACCAAGTCTCCGGCCGGGCTCGACATGCCCTTCCGGTTGAACATGGCCTGATTGCCACCGTCCTCAAGCAGCCCTAGATCTGGTTCCAGGAGGCAAGGCCAAGGATACAGGCATGTCAGACGATCCGGCAGAGGCCGTGCCGACAGATCCCAAGCCGCACTGGCTCGGCCATCGCGACAGGCTGAGGCACAAGCTCGTCACGCGCGGGGCGGGCGCGCTGGAAGACTATGAGCTTCTCGAAACGCTGCTATTCGCCTTCCTGCCGCGCCGGGACGTCAAGCCTGTTGCCAAGGCGCTGCTCGGCCGCTTCGGCTCGCTCTCGGCCGTGCTTGCCGCCGACCCCCGCCAGCTCATGGCGGTCGAAGGGATCGGGACAACGGCTGCCGCTTATCTTCGCGCCACGGCCGAACTGCATGCCCGGGCCGCAAGGGAAGAAATCGCCAGCCGCCCCGTGATCTCCTCCTGGGCCGCCCTCATCGCCTATGTCCGCAGCCAGTTGCAGCACGAGACGCGCGAACAGTTCCGCGTCCTCTTCCTCGACCGCAAAAACCAGCTCATCGCCGACGAGACCATGAGCCATGGCACGGTTGACCAGGCGGCTGTCTATCCGCGCGAAATTGCCCGCCGGTCGCTGGAGCTTGCCGCGTCTTCCCTCATACTCGTCCACAATCACCCGTCCGGCGACACGACGCCGTCCCGGGCCGACATCTCGATGACGCGCGAGATCATCGATGCCCTGATCCCGTTCGAGATCAGCGTGCATGACCACCTGATCGTCGGCACGGGCGGCGTCACGAGCTTCAAGTCAGCCGGGCTGAGCTGACATCGGCGTTGCGCTTCGCGCTTGCGCTCGGGCGCAGGGGCTTTACCGTGATCGGACAGGTGCCGACAGACGCGCCGCTAAAAGACCTTAAGGGAGGCGAACACTCATGACGGCTGTCACGGCAGGCACAGCGGCGGTCCTGCCGGGACATGAAACCGGCTTCGGCTCGCGCGGCTACCGGACCTATGTCCTACTTGTCCTGATGGTCGTCTACACGCTGAACTACAT
>CAYSED010000009.1:0-21935 GCA_964429935.1 uncultured Hyphomonadaceae bacterium | reverse complement strand
AGCTATCGCTACATGGTCGTCTGGCTTCTGGCCGTCGTCTACACGCTGAACTTCATCGACAGGACGCTGATCGCGGTCGTCGCCGAACCCATCATCAAGAGCTTCGAGCTGTCGGACGGGCAATGGGGGCTGCTCTATGGCCCGCCTTTCGCGCTGTTCTATGCTGCCTGCGGCCTGCCCATTGCCCTTTGGGCCGACCGGTCGAACAGGGTCCGGATCATCGCCTATTGCATCATCCTGTGGTCCATCATGACGGCGCTCTGCGGGTTTGCGGCCGGGTTCATCATGCTGCTCCTGTTCCGTGTCGGCGTCGCCGTGGGGGAGGCCGGGGGAACGCCGCCCGCCAATTCCATCATCGGCGACTATTACAAGCCGGTCAGCCGCTCGACGGCGCTCGGCATCTATTCCATGGGCGTCACGCTCGGCTCGGTGCTCGCGAACCTGTTCGGCGGTCCGATCGCCGCCATGGAAGGGGCTGATTTCGGGGCATGGATCGGCTCGATCGGGCTTGGCGGCCTGTTCGGGGGCCTTGACTGGGCGAGCGTCGAGGGCTGGCGCATCGCCTTCGTGGTGGTCGGCCTGCCAGGCGTCCTGATCGCGATCCTCCTGTGGATGACCGTGAAGGAACCGCCACGCGGCTTTTCCGATCCCCCGAACGCCCGCCTGCACGAAAAGGCGGACTTCATGGAGGCTTTCCGCGAAGTCTCGACCAAGCCGAGCTTCTGGTGGATGGCCATGGGGGCATCCCTCGTTGCTTTTGTCGGTTACGGGCTCGCCGGTTTTCAGGCCCCGTTCCTGCAGCGCATCCACGGGCTCGACGTGCGCGAAGCCGCCGTCAGCTATGGCGCGCCGCTCTCGGCCCTCGCCGCCTTCGGCACGTTCATGGGCGGGGTGCTGACAGAGCGCTTCACCAGATGGTCGCCTGCGGCTGTCGCCTGGGTGCCCGCCATTGGCCTCCTGATTGCCGTTCCGTCCTATATCGCGGCCTTCTTCGCGCCGAACCTGCAGCTTGCCTTCCTCTTCTGGGCGCTCGGCGCGATCACGCACTACGCCTATCTCGGCGCGCAGTACAATATCGCGACCGGCGTCGTGACGAGCCGGTCGCGCGCCACGGCAGTGGCAATCCTCCTCATCATGGTTTCGATCATCGGCAACGGAATCGGCCCCTATTTTGTCGGCTTCTTCTCGGACTTTTTCACCAACGAACACATCGCGTCCCTCGACCTGGGCGAGACCCTGAACGTCGAAGCCTGCAAGGCGTCGGCAACCCTGTCAGCCAGCGATCGCACGGCCTGCGGCGTGTCACGCGCCATTGGCCTTCGCAATTCGATCTCGCTGACCTGCCTCTGGTTCATCGTCGCGGCCGGCTGTTTCCTCATGTCGGCGCGCACGCTCAGGCGGGATTTCGTGGCAAAGGCGGCCTGACATGACGGATGCAGCGATCAAGACCGGCGCGGGGGCCGCTGAGGCCTCGGAAGGCTACGGCACGTCCGCCTACCGTTCCTATGTTCTCCTGTCGCTGATCGTCGTCTACACCTTCAATTTCATCGACCGGTCGATCATCAATATCCTGACAGAACCAATCAAGCAGAGCTTCCAGGTCGAGGACTGGCAGATGGGCCTGCTTGGCGGCCCGGCCTTCGCGGTGCTCTACACGCTTCTCGGCATCCCCATTGCGCGCGTGGCCGAGCGCTTCCACCGGGTCTGGATCATCGCCGTGTCGGTCTTCGTCTGGAGCTTCGCGACGGCGCTGTGCGGCCTTGCCACATCCTTCATCATGCTCTTCCTCTTTCGCGTCTGCGTCAGCATCGGCGAAGCGGGCTGCACGCCGCCCGCCCAGTCGCTCATCGCCGACTATTTCAAGCCGGCAAGCCGGGCGACCGCGGTCTCGCTCTATGCCCTGGGCGTGCCGCTCGGCGGCATGTTCGCGGCGGTCTTTGCGGGTTTCATCGTCGGCTATCTTGACGGGCCGTCGCTCGCCGGCCTGTTCGAGGCCTGGGGCTGGCAATGGATGCTCGGTCTCGCCGACTGGGAGTCGATCGAGGGATGGCGGATCGCCTTCGTGCTCGTCGGCGTGCCCGGCATTCTCGTCGCCATCATCGTCAAGCTCACCGTGGACGAACCGCCGCGCGGCTATACCGATCCCGCCGCCTTGCAGAACCAGGCGAAGGCCGGAATGGGCGAAGTGTTCCGCATCCTCAGCAAGAAGCCGACGTTCTGGCATATCGTGGCGGGCGCGACGGTAGCCTCCTTTGTCGGCTATGGTGTCGCGCAGTTCACGACATCCTTCCTCGTGCGCACCCACGGCCTGACCCTTCAGACGGCAGCGATCCTGTTCGGCGTGATTATCGGCCTGATGGCGGCGCTCGGCGTCTTCCTGTCCGGCTTCCTCGCCGACCGTTATGCCAGGCGCTACCCGACGGCGCTATCCTGGCTCCCCGCCCTGGGCATGGGGATGTCCGTGCCGCTCTATGTTCTCGGCTACATGGCCCCGACACTCTGGCTTGCCCTGCCGCCGCTGATGGCCGCGGCGACGCTGCACTATTTCTATCTCGGCCCGATGTATGCCATTATCGGCGGGGTCGTCGACAGCCGGATGAGGGCAACCTCCGTGGCCGTCACCCTGTTCATCGTCAACCTGCTCGGCTACGGGCTCGGGCCGCCACTGATCGGCATCTTGTCGACTGTCCTGAAGGGCGTTTTCCTCTCCGGCAACGAGCTCGGACTGACCATCGAGTCGTGCACGCCGCTCCTCGCCTTGCCCCGCGCCGAGATCGCCGCGCTCGCCGGAAGCGAGCTTGCAAGCTACGCCGTGTGCGCCAATGCGAACAGCGAGGGTCTGCGCTGGTCGATCATTTCCTTCTGCAGCCTCTATGGCTGGGCGGCAATCCACTACCTGCTCGCCGGCAAGACGCTCGTGCGTGACATGGTCGCCAAGTCGGCCTAAGCCGGTGCCATGGCTGTGTATACCGAGGTGGGCGACCGCGCGCTTGCCGAGTTCCTGAAGGACTATGATCTCGGGCCCGCACGAGCCCTCAAGGGCATTGCCGAAGGGGTCGAGAACTCGAACTATTATCTCGAGACCACGACCGGCCGGTTCATCCTGACCCTGTTCGAGAAACGCGCAGACCCGAAGGACCTGCCCTGGTTCATCGCCGTGACGGAGCACCTTGCCGCAACCGGTTTTCCCTGCCCCGCGCCCATCAAGGCGCGCGATGGCATGGCCCTGCGCGCGCTGGCCGGACGCCCGGCCCTCATCGTCGAATTCCTGACCGGGATCAGCCCGCGCCGTCCCTCGATTTCCCAGTGCCGGGAAGCTGGCAGCGCGCTCGCCCGGATGCATGCGGCCCTGAAGGATTTCCCGGTGCCGCGCGAGAATGCGCTTGGCCCCTCCGGCTGGCACAGGCTGTGGCAGGGCCGGGCCGCGGATGCGAACCGGCTCGAACCCGGCCTGTCCGAGCTGATCGAGAACGATCTTGAACTGATCGATGCGCACTGGCCGCGAGCGGGAAGCCTGCCTGCGGGCGTGATCCATGCCGACCTCTTTCCGGACAATACATTCTTCATCGACGACCGGTTCACCGGGGCCTTCGACTTTTATTTCGCCTGCACGGACTTTCTCGCCTATGATCTTGCCGTCTGTCTCAATGCGTGGGCGTTCGAGAACGGTTCGGAATACAATTTCTCGAAAGGCGCAGCCCTGATCGCCGGATACCAGGAGGGCCGCACCCTGACCGAGGCGGAACTTCATGCCCTGCCCGTGCTCGCGCGCGGGGCAGCGATCCGCTTCTTCCTGACACGGCTGGTCGACCTTGCCGAAACGCCTGCCGGCGCGCTCGTCAAGCCGCACGATCCCATGGACTATGCCCGCCGTCTCCGCTTCCACCGGCAGGCGACCAGTGCGAAGGACTATGGCGCTTGACCCTCGGAGCGAACCTCGCCACCTCCGAAACCATGACTGAGCGAATTGAAATCTGGACTGACGGGGCCTGTTCCGGAAATCCCGGACCCGGCGGCTGGGGCGCGCTCCTGAAGACGGACGGGCATGAGAAGGAGCTGTTCGGCGGCAAGGCCTCGACGACCAATAACCGGATGGAACTGACCGGCGCCATCGAAGCGCTGAACGCCCTGAAGAAGCCCTCCAAAGTCATCCTCCATACCGATTCCACCTATGTGAAGGACGGCCTGACTAAGTGGATCCATGGCTGGAAGAAGAATGGCTGGAAGACGGCCGCGAAGAAGCCGGTCAAGAACCAGGACCTCTGGCAGGCGCTCGACGAGGCGGTCCGGCGGCATGACGTGACGTGGAAATGGGTCAAGGGCCATGCCGGCGACGAGGGCAACGAGCGGGCCGACGCGCTGGCGCGCAAGGGAACCGACGCCGCTCGGGGGACGTAGGGCGGGATTGATCCCGCCAGCCCGGCATCGATCGACGTGGCGGGGTGAACCCAGCCCTACATGCCGTTTGCGGCCTCGAGTCCCTTGACGATGGCAGGGAGCAGCAGAACGCCGAGCAGGGTCGGAAACACGAAGAGCGTCAACGGCAATGTGAGCTTGGCCGACAGGGAGAGCGCCTGTTCCTCGGCAGCGAGCATCCGCTTCTGGCGCATGTCCCTGGAAAAGATGCGCAGCGTCTGGCCGATGCTGGTGCCCATTTCCTCGGCCTGTCGCAGCATGGTCGCGAGGCTGTCGGCGGCATCCAGGCCGAGCCGGTGGGCAAAATTTCGCCAGGAATCCTGGCGGCTGCGACCGGCGCGAAGCTCCAGCGCGATGATGTTGAGATGGATGGCCAGGTTCGGATAGCGATCGACGAGCTCGGCGGCGACGCGCGTGACGGCCATGTCGATGCTGAGGCCCGCCTCTACACAGGCGACCATCAGATCCATCATGTCCGGAAAGCCTTCGCGATATTCGGTCTCAAGCTTCTTGGTGCATGAGCTGACATAGAATTCCGGGATTGCAAGGCCGAGCAGCGCGAGGAACACGCAGGCCGTGATCGGGCCGAACTCGTGATATTCGGCGATCTGGCGGAAGAAGACGAACAGCGCGACCTGCGGGATGAACAGGCAGACGAGCCGGGCGGCAAAATAGACCGAGACGGCGTTCGGGCGCAGGAAACCGGCCCGCATCAGCTTGTAGCGTATCGCCGAGAGCTGTTCCTCGTTGGCCGGTGCCGCCCGTCGGCCGATCTCGGCGACGAGGCCGGCGACGGACTTCTTCCCGGCCCGGGGCTTGCGGTCTTCCGGATTGGCCTTGGCCCGTTCGAGGCGGCCGATCATGCGGTCGGCCCGGCTGAAGCGGCGCGCCAGAAGGTAGACGCTCGGGCCGGTCAGCAGCATCATCAGCGCTGCGGCCCCGAATATGAGCAGGTCGGCCTCGCTTATCATCGCTCGCTCCTCATATCCGGAACGCGATCATCTTGCGCATGATGAGGTTGCCGATCATCATCCACACGAAGAACCCGGCGAGCCAGTACTGGACGACCGGCTTGTGGATCACGTCGCCATAAAATTCCGGGCTCATGAGGTGGACGACGCCGCCGACGACGAAGGGCGCAGCCGACAGGATGAGCGCCGACATGCGCCCCTCGGCCGAACACGCCTTGATCTTCATGCGCAGGACCTGGCGCTCGCGGATGGCAGAGGCGTTGAGCTTCAGGAGTTCCGACAGGTTGCCGCCCGTCTTCTGCTGCAGGCGGATCGTCGCGGAGAAAAGGTCGACATCGGCATTGAACGATCTCATCGACAGGCGGCGAACCGCATCATTGAGCGATGCGCCATAGGCGAGCTCGTCGGCCAGCATGCCGAATTCGGACCCGATCGGGTCGGGCATTTCCCGGCCGACCAGGCCGATGGCGGTCGGCACGGGATGGCCGGCCTCGAGGCTGCGCACGATGATCGAGAGCCCGTCCGGTAGCTGGGAGGCGAGTTTGGCCGACCGTTTCTTGCCCTTGCCGGACAGGATGAAGACCGGCCCGACGAGAAAGAGCGCAGGCACGGCTAGCCCGGCGATCAGCCACTGGCCTGTCAGGATGCCGGTCGCGCTGCCGATGGCGAGGGAAATGACGGCCGACATGGCCATCCACCGAACCGGGCGGAACGGCAGGCCGGAACGGGTGACAAGCTGGTTGAACCATTTCGACCAGAGTGACATTTCGCCGTCGCTGTTGAGCGCCCGCTCCTTTCGGAGGTCGATGATGAGCTGTTCGACGGAACCGGCGCGCTCGCGCATCTTCAGGCGGCGATTGAGCTGCTGGGTCATCTTGGCCTGGCTGAACAGGCCTGTGCCAGCCTGCACCGCCAGAACCCCCACGGCAAAGAAGAGGACATAGGCGAAAAGGGGTTCGCCCGACAGGCTCTCGAGGGAAAAGCCGCCCGGCATGGCCTAGAACTCGCGTTGCGGGTCGAACGTGTCGGCGGGCACCGAGACACCCCGGCGCTGCATCTCTTCGAGGAATTTCGGCCGGATGCCGGACGCACGGAACTTGCCGTGCACCTTGCCGTCCTCGCCGGTATGGGTGCGCTCGAAATAGAAGATTTCCTGCATCTGGATGACATCGCCTTCCATGCCGACGATTTCGGCGACGCTCGTGACCTTGCGCGACCCGTCCGACAGGCGGGCGGCCTGCACGATCATGTTCACGGCCGACGCGATCTGGCCGCGAATGGCCTCCGAGGAAATTTTCATCCCGCCCATCAGCACCATCTGTTCAAGGCGCGTGATCGCATCGCGCGGATTGTTGGCGTGGATCGTCGCCATCGAGCCCTCGTGGCCGGTATTCATCGCCTGCAGCATGTCGAAAGCCTCCTCGGAGCGCACCTCGCCGAGAAAGACCCGGTCAGGGCGCATCCGGAGCGCGTTCTTGACGAGTTCGCGCTGGCGGATCTCGCCCTTGCCTTCGAGGTTCGGCGGACGGGTCTCCATGCGGGCGACGTGCGGCTGCTGCAATTGCAGTTCGGCAGCGTCCTCGATCGTGATGATGCGCTCCTTGTGGCTGATGGCGGACGACAGCGCATTGAGCAGCGTCGTCTTTCCGGAGCCCGTGCCGCCGGAGATGACCGTCGAGGCGCGGCATTTGACGGCCCCGACGAGAAAGTCGAGCATCGGACGCGGCAGCGCGCCATATTCGGCGAGCTTGGCAACGGTCAGCGGCTTCTTGGAGAATTTCCGGATCGAGACGAGCGGGCCGTCGATCGCGATCGGGCTGATCGCGGCGTTGACCCGGCTGCCGTCGAGCAGGCGCGCATCGACGAGCGGCTGGCTCTCGTCAACCCGGCGCCCGACCGCCGAGACGATACGGTTCACGATCCGCAGGAGGTGGTCATTGTCGGCAAACCGGACCGAGGACAGTTCAAGCTCGCCGCCTCGCTCGATATAGACCTGCTCGAAGCCGTTGATGAGAATGTCGGAGATCGAATCGTCCGACAGGAGCGGCTCGATGGGGCCAAGGCCGGTCATCTCGTCGAACACGGCGTCAGCGAACTGGCCGATCTCGCTCGACGACATGGCCATGCTCTCTTCGCGGACAATGTCCATGACGATAGCCCGGACCTGGCGCTTAAGGTCGATGTCGGCAAGCTTTTCGAGCGAGGAAAGATCGAGCTCGTCGATCAGCCGGTTGTGAACGCGGATCTTGGCGTCGAGCAGCGACTGCGCATGCCGCGCCGCCGGCTTGCCGGGGTCCCGGGAGGGAGCCTGCGAAATGTCGACCGGCACATCGGACCGCTCTGCAGCCTTCGGTGCCGGGGCTTGCGGCGGGGCGCCCGCGAGGGAGGAAAAGCGACCCATCTACCAGGGCTTCCGCTTTTTGGTCTCGGCGGCCGCTTCGTTCGGGTCGAGCTGCCGGACGAGGGCGAGCACGTCTTTCACGAGGATGCTGCGCGGCTTGACTCTGGCGACCGGCATGCCGAGATTGCCGGCAGCCCTGGCCGACTTCCAGTCGGACCGGATCACCGCTCCGATCTCGCGCTCGATGGCCTTGCCGGCGCGGGAGACCGAGAAGTCGCTTTTGGAATCCGACATGCGGTTGAGGACAAGCCGCGCATCGCTCGCCTCGTGGCGCAGGGCATCGACCTCGCGGCACATGTCGGCGGCGGCGTGCAGGCTCGGCACCGTGAATTCGCTGACGACGAGCACTTCATCGACGACCGAGAGGATCGGCTTGGTCCAGGCCTGCCGCGTGCGCGGCATGTCGACGATGACATGGCTGTAGACCGTGCAGACCGTGTCGAGCAGGCGCAGGATGAGGTCCGGCCCGGCAAACTCGTTTATGTCCGGGTTGCGCGGGGCCGAGATCAGCGAAATGCCGGTCTCGTGCTCCCAGCAATAGGCGCTGAGCAGGGTCGGGTCGAGACGGTCCGGCGCATCGGCAAGGCCGAGCAGGTCGAGTTTCGGCACGCCCTCCAGACACGAGGCAATCATGCCGTCGGCGAGGTTGAGATCGACGAGGCAGACCGAGTTCTTCGGATCGCGCGCAGCGGCGGCGCAGGCGATCTCGATGGCGAGCGTCGTGGCACCGGCACCGCCGACCGCTCCGGTAACGACCCAGCACTTGTTCTGGCGTCCCGGACCTTCCGGTGCGGTCACGGCGAGCCGCGCGCAGGCCCGCGCGATGTCGCCCGGAGCCGCAGCCGAGGCTGCAAGGTCGGATGATTTCAGCTTCAGCATCGCGCGGACAGCCTGGGACGGCAGGGCATCGCCAATGACGAGGACACCCATGTCCGGCGCATTGCGCGACAGCGTGTCGAGGAAAACCATCGCCTCCGGATGGGCAAGTTCCAGGACGACCGTCCCGATGCCCTCGAAGGTCGTCGCGTCGTCTGCCCGCGTGCCGTCGAGGTCACGGACTTTCGCAAAGGCATCGGCGAGCGAGGGATAGCGCTCCGGCGAGACGAGGAGGGCAACCTGCGCGTCGGAGACAGGCTGCGGGACGGGTTTCAGAAGGGCACTCATGAGATGTGTTCCAATCGGATGACGCGAACGGGCGGAGACTATTCGGAGACGGTCGACGAGACGCCGCTCGACGAGACATCGCTCAGCTCGCGGGCCTCGCCGGAATTCAGCCGGGCGATGGCCGACACGGCCCGGACGCCGGACTGGCCGGTCAGGCCGTTCGCGTTCGGAAGATCAACGGGACGGATCGACTGGGCGGCGATGTTGTGGCCGGTCGCCCCGCCGAGGAGGCGGGCGGACTGAAGGTCATGGTCGAATTTCTGGCCCGTGCTGCCGCAGGCCGGCAGAAGGAGCGCGGCGAGCAGGATGCCGGACAGGCTTGCAAGCGGGTGTTTCATAAGGGGCACTCCTTAGAACTGGGCGTCTTCGTGGACGGCGACGGTCTGGTCGAGCAGGAAGAACTCGCCCTGGTTCGGTTCCTCGAAGGCGTCGAATGGCGTCATGAGATCGGCAACCGAGGCGGCCGGCTGGACGAGGCGCGGGGTTATGATGATGACAAGTTCGGTCTCGTTGCGGGTGAAGCGCTTGGAGCTGAACAGGGCCCCGAGAACGGGCACGCTGGAGAGCCAGGGTGTCTGGCGTACATCATTGGAATAGGTGTCCTGCAGGAGCCCGGCGATGGCGAAGGACTGGCCGTCGCGAAGCTCGACCGTGGTGTCGGCCCGGCGGACGCTGAGCGCGGGGATCTCGATGCCCCCGGCGCGGATGCCATTGCGGGCATCGAGCGCGGAAACTTCCGGGCGGACCCGAAGGTTTATCATGTCCTCGCCGAGCACGGTCGGCGAGAAAGCGAGGCTGACGCCGAACTCGCGGAACTCGATGGTGACGACATCGTCGCGCTGGCCGACCGGGATGGGGAACTCGCCGCCCGCCAGGAAGCTCGCCGTGTCGCCGGACAGGGCGACGAGGTTCGGCCGGGCAAGCGTACGAAGGACGCCCTTTTCCTCGAGGGCGTTAAGCGTGAAATCAACCGAGGTTGGCCCAAAGCCGTGGCGGGCGACCACGGCGGCCTGTGCGGCGAGGCCGGAGATCAGGTCGCCGTCGGAGAAGAAGGAGAACTCGCCGGTCTGGCCGCCATCGACGCCGACGCCGAATTCCCGGACGAGGTCGCGAGACACTTCGACGAAACGCACTTCGAGGAGAACCTGCTGGGCCTGCTGGATCTCGAGCCCGTTGGCGACACCGCCCGGCACGTGCCGCTCGGCCAGTTCGACAGCCGTCGCCGCAGCGCCTGCCGTCGAGATCTCGCCTGAGATGAAGATGCCGTCATAGACCGGCAGAACTTCAAACGTTTCGCCCGGCAGAAGTGTGTCGAGATCCTTGCGCAGGGCATCGAGCCCGAGAAGCACATTGACCTGGATGAGGTCGATGACCGATCCGTCCTCGTCATAGATGAGGACGGTGGTCCAGCCTGGTGCCTTGCCGCGAACGAAGAAGGAGCGGTTGCTGGTTGCCGTGACGCTCGCGATTTCGGGATCTGCCACCGCGATGGTCGCAAACGGGGTCGTCACCTCGATGACGGTGGAGCGGCCGCGATTGACCGTCAGGACCGGCGCATCGCTCGCGGCGGTCAGCTCGGTCCAGGCCCCGGCAGGTCCTGTCCAAAGAACCGGCGCCACGGCGGCGAAAAGACCGACAGCGGCGAGACGAAGAAGCTTGAGTGTGATCGTGTGCATCGCTCGGGTCTCCTAGTCGCGGCTGGACGCGACGGGCGTCGTGACGGTCTCTTCGTCTTCGCCCTCGATGATGCGCACCGTGGCCGTCGTCGGCCGGCGAGGACGCGGGGCCTGGCGCACGACAACCGGAAGGGGCGCGGGTTCGGGTTCGGTGATCGCCGGCTCGGCCTTCGACCTGAGGGCGAGGCCGATCCGGCCAATATCGGCGGCGGCCGTCAGCGCGCCCGCCTGATCGGGACTGACTTCCAGCGTCACCGTCCGGGCGAGCGACGCGCCCTCGAGCTCGCTTGAAAAGTTCTGGTCGACCCCGAGGACGCGGACGTTCTCGACGATCGTCTCGGGACGGAAGCTGCGCGATCCGTTGGGGTTCACGAGCTCCCGCGAGAGGATGACATCGACGCGGTGTTCGGGCAGCACGAAGCCGGCGACGCCGGTGGCATCGGTGACTTCCAGCGAGACTGCGCGGAAACCCGGCTCGATGATGGAGGCCAGCGTTTCGCGAGGCACCTGGAAGGTGAGCTTCTCAGACAGGATCGGTTCGCCCGGAACGATGACGCCGCGGGCATAGGCAAGGCCGCCACTCTCGGAAACGAGCGCTGCAAACTCGCTCACGGCCCCGGCGGGCACGAAGTCGGCCGGCCACTCGAGATAATCGACCAGTTCCTCCGAGAGGCTCGTGCCCCGCTCGATTAGGTTGCGGGCGACGAGGATGCGCGTCGTGGCGGGCGCGAGGGCAATCGGGCTAGCGCCGGAGGGTGGCAGCGAGGCTTCCGCCTCGCGGTCGAGCCAGGAGCGGCCAAAGACCACGGCAACAAGGCCGACAATGACCGACAGGATGAGTGATATGACTGGTCCGGTTCGCATTCTACAACCCAAGCCCTCAGGTCCGGCGGCCCGCATTTCGAGGACCGCGACAATGTGAAGGCTTAACAGGGAGCCGATAAAATCGGTTGAAGCGGCGAGGCCAAAATCGCGGCGACCCGGTCAGATTTGGTTAACACTCGGCCCGGGCCCGGCCAGCAGGCTCACAGCAGGAATGTGGAGCCGAGGCGCTCGAACACCCAGAACGCCCCGGACGTGCCAATGCCGAAGGCAACCAGCCGCCGGGCGGCGGAAAGGTCGAGACGGAGCCCGCGCACAGCCGTCACGGCTGCCGCAAGAACGGCAGCGATGAACGCGAGCTGGCCGGCCTCGACCCCAAGATTGAAGAACAGGAGCGCGGCGAGTTCCTGCCCGGCCGGCAGGCCGATCCCGGCGAGCGCCCCGGCAAAGCCGAGCCCGTGCAGGAGGCCGAAGCCGAAACTCGCGAGCCAGGGCCTCCGTGCGGCGAGGCTGTGTTCGCCCCTGAGGACCCTGACGGCCTCGACGCCGAGGAGGAGAATGCTGAGCGCGATGAGGATTTCCACGGGTCCGGACGGCAGGGAGACAAGCCCGAGGGCCGTGGCGGCAAGCGTGACGGAATGAGCGATGGTGAACCCCGTGACGACCGAAAAGAGACGCCGCAGCGGAGCGAGGATGAGCAGCCCGAGGACAAACAGGAGATGGTCCGGACCGGACAGGATGTGCTCGAAGCCAAGGCGGACATAGCTCGCCGCCGGACCGGCCGGCGCCTCGCCAAGGTCGAGCGGTTTGCCACCCGGCCTTAGGAGCGTGTCGATCCGTTCGCCGCCGAGATAGCGAACGGAGACAAAAACATCGGTCAGGGTGCGTTCGAGCCCGGCAATCGAGATGCGGCCGGTCTTGAGGCTGCAGGCCGCCTGCCACGAGACAAGCCAGGCTGTGGGGGTGCGGGTTTCGGTTCGCTCTCCGGACGGGGTGCAGTCTTCCGGCAGGACCGGCTCGATCGCGATGCGGCGGCCGTCCGCCACAGGCTGCTTCCAGGTTACGTCGAACCGGCCTTCGCTGGTTTCCTCAAGCGTCAGGGAAGCCGGGCGGACTTCATGGGCCGACACGCCCTCAAGGCTCAACCACAGCACGGCGACAAGGAGTGCAAGCGTCCGGAAAAGGCCGGTCATCGGTCGATCACGACCGGATAGCGCTCCAGAAGTCTGGCGAGCGCCGCCTCGTTCGCCTCCCGCCAGCGGGTTTCCGTGACGGCGGCGGAGACCCTGTCGCGGACCTCATCGAAAGGCGGGACGCGGGCGTCGCTGCGGCGTTCAACGAGGACGAGATGGGTCGCAAGGCGCGATGCAACCGGGCCTGTCCAGCCCTCGCCGTCCACGCCGAACAGGGCATCGGCAAAATCGCGCCCGAACAGGCGGGCGGTATCGAGGCGACTGACATTCTCGTAAGACCGGGACAGGATGAACGGGTCGCCAAGCCCGGTCGCGAGCGCAGGATCCCTCCGGATCTCGCCGAGGGCGGCAGCGATCTCGTCCTCGCGGCTTGCCCCGTCGGGGGCGAAACTGAAAGGAATATGCCTGAAGCTGAGCCGCTCCGGCTCGGCCCAGGCTTCAGGGTCCGCCTTATAGGCCGCGACGAGGTCGGCCTCGGCAGGGGCGTCAGGCGGATCGGACTCCTCGATCAGGAAGCGCATTTTCTGCGCCAGTCGGCGGCGGATCACCGTGTCGCCTTCCTCGAGCCCAAGCCGAAGCGCTTCGCGAAAAAGCACCTCCTCGCGGACATGTTCGGCGAGCAGGGCCTCGATGTCTTCCGCCGACGGCGGGCGGCCCGCCTCGCCTGCCCAGATGGCAGCGAGGCGCTCGATGTCCGCACCGGTCACCAGGATCGTGCGGGAAGCCCTGTCGCCATAGGTCTGCCAGAGGCCATGCCCCGCAAACAGCAGCCCGCCCGCGAGCAGGAACTGGACAAGCGGCTCGCGGAGCATCGTGCCGATCCGGGTTCGCACAGACATTCGACCTGATCCTGTGTGCGGCGTGGCGATGGCCGGGCGGCCTGAAGCCTCTGAGGAATAGGCAAAAGGACCCCTTGCCGTCCAGCCCCCGGCACGGCCGGCGGACATCCGCTTACAGAAGCTGGTCCGGCAATTCCTCGAGCGCCAGTTCGCGGAACAGGAAGTCGCGGGCCTCTTCGGTCAGTTCATGCTCGAACAGGGCCATGTGCAGCCGGAAGGCCTGCCTCACCGCGCCGCTGCCCTTCTGTTCGGGCAGGCCAGCCTCGCGGGCAAATTCGAGATAGAACCGGAAGATGATGAGGAGATTGACGATCACGAGGTCAAGGCGGGGCTGGTCGATCCGGATATGGCCCTGGGCCCGCATCGCGTTGAAGTATTCGCGGAACTGGGCCGCCGTGTTCTGGTAGAGCCCGGGCACGCGGGCCGACAGGGGGCCGATGAGCGGACTGAAGTCCGCCTGGTCGCGATAGAGGAAGCGGAAGACCGAGAGCTCCTCGGCCATGCACTTGAAATAGACGACATAGTCGGCAAGCGCAGACTGGCTCGAAGGCCGCAGGGCGAGGCGTTCCTTGACGGCGGCGACGAAACGCTCGAGCAGCGCCTCGAGCAGCGACTGGCGATCATTGAAGTGATACCAGAGATTGCCCTCGGCAATGCCGACCTCGGCGGCTAGCCCGGCCGTCGTGACCTGCCCGTAGCGCCTGTCATTGAACAGCGCGAGCGCCGTATCGAGGATGCGTTCTCGGGTCGGCTGTTTCTTTGCCATTGGCTGCCTCGGGTCATGATTAGGTTACAACACCTAAAGCGCTGGTGGCGTGCCTGTCAAACGGGGCCATAGCCCTGGTCGAAATATAGTGCCGCCGCGCCGAGAAGCGGGGCTTCTTCAAGGCTCATGAGGCGGATCGGGACGCGGGCGAGATAATCTGTGCGCGGTCCCCGGCGGGCAAACCGGTCAAGGCTTTCCGGCTCTGCGAGATAGGACTTCAGGCGCTTGGCGACCCCGCCTGCAATGACGACGCCGCCGGTCGCGCCGACCGTCAGGGCAAGGTCCCCGAGCGCGCCGAGCAAGGCCCGGGACCGGATCGTGCAGATGTCGAGGCAGATCGGATCGCCGGCCTGAGCCGCCGCGAGCACATCGGCAGGGTCCATCGGCCGCCAGGCCTGCCCGTGCAGCGTCGCAAGCGCCTTGTGGACCGGCGCGAGGCCGCTGCCGGCGCACACGAGTTCATGCGAGACGAAGCCGTGCCCGGCTTCGAGCAGCTTGAAGAGGGCCCATTCAAGGTCGTTGCGGGGGGCATAGGCGGTAAAGCCGCCCTCGCCGCTGAGAACGCTCCAGCCTGTCCGGGCGCTGCCGAGGAGCGTCGCAGTGCCAAGGCCGGTGCCGGACCCTGCCACCAGGATGGGTGCGCCATCGACCGGTTCGCCCGGCCGGATGATCTCGAAGTCCGTCTCGGCGAGTTCCGGAACGGCGCGCGCCATGGCCGTGAAATCGTTCACGAGCCTCACGCTGTCCATGCCGAACGCCGACTCGAGCCCGGCGGCCGAGACGGTCCAGGCCCGGTTCGTCAGCCTGACTTCCCGGCCATCGGTCGGCCCGGCGAGCGCGAACAGGGCGGCCTGCGGCGCCAGCCCGGCGTCAGAGAGATAGGCTGACAAGGCGTCCGAAAAACTCGCGAACCGGTCGCCTTCAAGTTTCCGGAAGCCTGAGAGCGAGACCCGGTTCCCGGACCGCGTCGCCAAGGCAAAGCGCACGCTCGTGCCGCCAACATCGCCGACGAGGACGCTGCTTGTCACCAGCCTGCCCCGCGCGCGGAAAAGTCGAAGAAACTCGCGCCGGCATCGGCGAGCGATGCGTGCGAGCGGAACAGGCCGAACATGTCGCGTCCGAGGCCGGTGGCGCTGGCACCTGACGGATCAGAGGCAGGCTCGCGGCCTGCCAGCTCAGCTTCGGAAACCTCGATGTCGAGCACACCAGCAGCGGCATCCAGGCGGACGATGTCGCCGTCGCGGACCCTGGAAATCGGCCCGCCACGGGCCGCTTCGGGGGACAGGTGGATGGCGGCGGGCACCTTGCCGGAGGCGCCCGACATGCGTCCGTCGGTGACGAGGGCCACGCGGTGCCCGGCGTCCTGCAGGCTGCCGAGAACCGGGGACAAGCCGTGCAGTTCCGGCATGCCGTTCGCCGCCGGTCCCTGGAAGCGCACGATGACGACCACGTCGCGGTCAAGCTCGCCCGCCTCGAAGGCCCGGCGGACGGCGGCCTGGCTATCAAACACCCGTGCCGGGGCCCGGATGGACCAGTGTTCGGGCTTGACGGCGGAGACCTTGATGACGCCGCGCCCGAGCGCACCGGAGAGGAGGGCGAGTCCGCCTTCGGGGCTGAACGGATCGGAGGCCGGGCGGAGGATGTCGAGGTCCCCGCTCGTCCCGGGCGGATCGCGGAAAGCGAGTACGCCATCGTCGAGCCACGGTTCGAGCCGCTGGCCGGCGAGCGTGCCGGACACGGTCTGCGCCTCGCCGTGCATCAATCCGGCAGACACAAGTTCCCGAATCAGGAAGCCCATGCCGCCGGCGGCATGGAAATGGTTCACGTCGGCCGTGCCGTTCGGGTAGATGCGGCATAGAAGCGGGGTAGCGGCGGAGATGTCCGCCATGTCCTCGAGCGTGATCTCGTATCCCGCTGCTGCCGCCATCGCCGGAATGTGCAGGGCATGGTTCGTCGAACCGCCGGTCGCCATCAGGCCGACCGTGGCGTTGACGACCGAGCGGGCATCGATCATCGCCCCGGCCGGACGGTAGTCCTTGCCCTGGGCCGTGAGGCTCGCGGCCTTTTTCACGGCGGCGCGGGTCAGGGCGGCGCGCAGGTCCGTGCCGGGCGTCACGAAGGCTGCGCCCGGCAGGTGGAAGCCCATGGCCTCCATCAGCATCTGGTTGGAATTGGCTGTGCCGTAGAACGTGCAGGTGCCGGGGGAATGATAGCTCGCGGCCTCGGCGAGGAGCAGCTTGTCCCGGCCGATCTCGCCGCGCGCGAAGGCCTGCCGGACCCTGGCTTTCTCGGGATTGGGCAGGCCGGACGGCATCGGCCCCGCCGGGATGAAGACCGACGGCAGCCAGCCGAAGCGCAGCGCCGCGATCACGAACCCCGGCACGATCTTGTCGCAGACGCCCATGAAGAGCGCCGCATCGAACACGTCATGGCTGAGGCCGACAGCGGCCGCGAGCGCAATCACGTCGCGCGAAAACAGTGAAAGCTCCATGCCTTCCTGGCCCTGGGTGACGCCGTCGCACATGGCCGGGACGCCGCCGGCAACCTGCGCGGTCGCGCCTGCCTCGCGGGCGGCCTGGCGGATCAGTTCAGGGTAGGTCTCGTAAGGCTGGTGGGCCGAGAGCATGTCATTATAGGCGGTGATGACGCCGATATTCGGCCAGCCCGCGCCAAGGATCTGCGCCTTGTCCATGACCGCGCAGCCCGCCGATGCATGGGCGATATTGCCCTCGGCAAGACGCAGGCGCGCAAATGTCTCCGGGCGGCGCGAGCCGATCATCGCGAGATAGGCTTTGCGGGTTTCCGCCGACCTCGCCTCGATGCGGGCCGTCACCTCGAGAATGGCCGGGTGGAGTGTCGTCATGCTGCGCCCTCCCACCAGGCGCGGCCGTCGCGGCGCAGGAGAAAGTCGGCCGCCGACGGGCCGTTGGAGCCGGCCGGGTAGGTCTCGAGCGGCTCGTCGAGATCGGCCCAGGCCTCGATCAGCCCGTCCACCCATTCCCATGCCGCCTCGACCTCGTCGCGCCGCATGAACAGCGAGAGATTGCCGCGCACGACATCCATCAGGAGGCGCTCATAGGCGTCCGGGTAGCGCGTGGTGAAATTCTCCGCATAGGACAGGTCGAGCGGCAGCGACTTGACCCTGAGGCCGCCGGGGCCCGGTTCCTTGATGGTCACGTAGAGCCTCACCGCCTCGTCCGGCTGGACGCGGATGACGAGCCGGTTCACCGCTTTGCCGATGTCCCCGAAGATCGAGTGCGGCGCCGGCTTGAACTGGATGATGATCTCCGAGCGGCGGGCCGCCATGCGCTTGCCGGTGCGCAGGTAGAACGGGACGCCCGCCCAGCGCCAGTTGTCGATCTCGGCGCGGATGGCGACGAAGGTCTCCGTCCGGCTTGGCCCCGTCTTGGTGAGTTCCTCCTGGTAGCCGCGCACGGCGGCCCCGCCGGCGACGCCGGCGGCATATTGCGCGCGCACCGTGTTCGCACCGGCGTCGGCAGGCGTGAACCGGCGCAGGGCCTTTAGCACCTTGATCTTCTCGGTGCGCACATCGCCCTCGTTCATCGAGTTTGGCGGCTCCATGGCCGTCAGGCAGAGAAGCTGGAGGATGTGGTTCTGCACCATATCCCGCAGCGCCCCGGAGCCGTCATAATAGTCAGCGCGGTCCTCGACCCCGAGCGCTTCGGCGCCCGTGATCTGGACATGGTCAACCTCCATGCGCGACCAGACCGGCTCGAACAGGGCATTGGCAAAGCGCAGCACCATGAGGTTCTGGACCGTTTCCTTGCCGAGATAATGGTCGATCCGGTAGACGGCGTCTTCGGCGAAGATCTCGCCGACCCCGTCATTGATCTCGCGAGCCGACGCGAGGTCCGTTCCTATCGGCTTTTCGAGCACGACCCGGGCCTCGGGCCGGTTCAGCCCCGCAGCGCCGAGCGCCCGGCAGACCGGCACATAGAGCCGGGGCGCAGTCGCGAGGTAGAAGACGCACGGCCGCCCGGCCTCGCCGGAAAGCTTGCCCTTAAGGTCGTCCCACGGGGCGTCCTGCTGCGTGGCGTCCATCGCAAGATAGTCGAGCCGTTCGGCAAAGGCCGCCCAGGCTTTGTCCGACCAGCTCGTGCCGGACGCCTTGCGGCAGGCCGCCATGGCGAAGGCGCGGAACTCCGCCGGCCCCATGTCCGTCCGCGCGCTGCCGATGATGCGGCTGCTTTCGGGGATCTGCCCGTCGAGCCAGCGGTGGAACAGGGCTGGCAGCAGCTTGCGGGCCGTAAGGTCTCCGGTTGCACCGAAGATGACGATATCGAACGTGTCGACGGGAATGAATTTTGCCATGCGGCAGGTCCTCGGCTTATCGGTTTTCCATGGGTGCGGGTGCCGGCTTGCGGAGCCGCGAGGCCGCCCGGGCCTTGGCCTCGACGGCTCCCCAGTCTGCGGCATCGAGATCGGCCTTGTCGACCATCCACGACCCGCCGACCGCAACAACGTTCGGCAAGGCGAGAAAGTCCGGCGCGGCGGCTTCCGTGATCCCGCCGGTCGGCATGAAACGGATGTGCGGCAATGGGGCCGCGATGGACTTCAGGAGGGCAAGGCCGCCAATCGGCACGGCCGGGAAAAGCTTCACGATTTCAAAGCCCTCTTCGGTACGCGCCATGGCCTCGCTCGCGGTTGCCACACCTGGCAGGACAGGCACCCCGGCCGCGAGCAGTTCGGGCAGGAGGCCCGGCGACACGCCAGGAGACACGAGGAATTGCGCGCCTGCTTCCAGCGCGAGCTGAACATGGGCAGATGTCGTCACGGTGCCGGCACCGACCATGATCTCCGGCAGGGCCTTGCGCATTTCGCGGATGGCCTCCAGCGAGTTGCGCGTCCGCAGCGTGACCTCGAGGACCGTCAGTCCGCCGCGCGCGAGCGCCCCGGCCAGCGGCACCGCATCCTCGGCCCGCTCGATCGTGATGACCGGCACGACCGGCGCAATTGACAACGCTGTCATCAGAGCTGGGCTGCCTGCCATGTCATGCCTCGATGCGGTGTGTCTCGGGAGCGCGTGAAAAGTCCTTCGACTAACCCGGTTACGCGAGTCTTGAAAGCCGGAGCAGAGTCTATTCGGCGGGGTCAGCCTGAACCCGGCGGCGGCGCCAGCGATTGAACAGGAGATAGCCGATGATGCAGATCACAAGCGCGGCGGCCACAATCGGGGCGAACTGCTCGATCCGTTCCCCGGCCATGGCCCCGAGCTTGCGGAAGAGGACGAAGGCGATGCTGGTATAGACGACGGCGGATCCGACAACGAAAATGGCGACCTTCCAGAACGGCGCGCGGAAGAAGCCGCAGGCGAGATAGAGCGGAATGCGGGTGCCCGGGACGAAACGGGCGACGATGAGCGACATGCCGAGCCGGTTGACGACCTTTTCGCGGGCCGCCTGGACGCCCGGCTTCCCGGCAATGGAGCGGCCCCAGGCGTGCGTGTGACCGGCACGCCCGAGCCAGTATTTCCAGAGGTCGCTCGCCGACAGCCCGATCAGCAGGGAGACATAGAGAAGCGTCGTGTCCCCGGCTCCGGCAGCGGCGGCGGCGGCGACGCTGATGATCGCGGCATCCTCCTGGATGAACGGGCCGAGCGCGGCGAGGACATAGATGCCCCACGGATATGCTGCGGATAGATCGCTCAACCAGTCCATGACCTGCCCTCCCATTTTTCCGTCCTGGCGGCAAGGTGGGACAGGGGGTGGGACAGGTGGGACAGTCGCGCAGGATAGCGGACGGCCTATCCGGCAGGGTCAGAGCCGCTCGATGATGACCGCCGGGGCCATGCCGCCGGCCGCGCACATGGTGACGAGGCCATAGCGCCCGCCCGAGCGCTCAAGCTCGTCAAGCGCGGTGCCGATGAGGATCGAGCCGGTCGCCCCGATCGGGTGGCCGAGCGCCATGGCGCCGCCGTTGACGTTCACCTTCTCGCGGTCGAGATCCAGATGCCGGATGAACCGCTCGGCGACGACCGAGAAGGCCTCGTTGATTTCCCAGATGTCGATGTCGTCCGCCGAGAGCCCGGCCTTTTCGAGCACCTTGCGGGCGGCGGGCACCGGCGCGTTCAGCATCAGGGTCGGGCAGTCGCCCATGTTCGCGGTGGCGACGATGCGGGCGCGGGGCGTCCAGCCGTTTTTCTTCGCGGCAGCTTCCGAAGCGAGGAGCAGCGCGGCGGCCCCGTCGACCACGCCGGACGAGTTCCCGGCATGGTGGACATGGGTCATGCGGCCTTCAAGCTCGGGATATTTCCGGGTCACCATGTTGCCATAGGTATTGCCCTGGTCGTCCACGGGCACGCCGGCAAACATGTCGAATACGGTCTTCAGCGCGGCGAGGCTTTCCATGGTCGTGTTCGGGCGCGGGAACTCTTCCCTGTCGAGCGCAAGGGAGCCGTCCGGATTGTGCACCGGCACGAGGGATCTGGCGAAGCGGCCCTCGGCAATGGCGCGGGCGGCACGTTGCTGGCTCGTCACGGCCAGACGGTCGACGGCTTCGCGGTCGATGCCTTCGAGCGTCGCGATGGCGTCGGCGCAGACGCCCTGCTGGCTCTGCGGGTGCTTGGCGCGAAGGCTCATGTTCCCGGCATCGAGCATGGGCGGCATTTTGGGGTCTGCCGTGGACGAGGTGTAGCTCATCATCTCGGTGCCGCCCGCGATGACGACATCCTCCATGCCGGACATGACCTGCGCGGCGGCGAGGTTCACCGTGGTGATGCCGGAGCCGCAGAACCGGTCGAGCGTGACGCCTGAGGCCTTGACGTCATAGCCCGCATCGAGCGCGGCCATGCGGCCAAGGTCTGCCCCTTGCGCGCCGCGCTGCGAGCTTGTGCCCCAGATGATGTCGTCAACTTCGGCCGTGTTCAGGTCGTTGCGGTCGCGCAGGGCGGCGAGCACGGTCGCGCCGAGATGCTGCGGGTGCAGATGGGCCAGCGCACCCTTGCCGACCTTGCCGATCCCGCGCGGCGTGCGGCAGGCGTCGATGATATAGGCGTCGGGCATAGGCAGGTCCTCCGGTTGTAGTCTGGTATATCTGGAATCGGTTTCGCGCATTGACGGAACGGCAAGGCAAGCGGGGAGTTTTGGGCGGGGGGTGCGCCTCTACGCCCATCCTCCCCATGATGCGTCACCCCCGACGGGCACCGCCCGTCTGGGGGCCCAGCTCCTGAAACCTGAACCAGAGCACCCGAGGCAGCGTTCCGAGATGGGCCCCCAGACGCTTCGCGTCGGGGGTGACGAACGCGGGGTGCGGGGCGAGCAGTTGGTCTGGCGGCCCAGCCCCCGATTGGCGACTCACCGCGGCTTGTCCGCGGTGTCCATCTCCGGAAGGTCGCCTGACGCAGGAAACGCCATGCGTGCTGGCGCGAAGCGGGTAAACAGGCTTCGGTGAGATACAGCCCCTGCCGGGGCATTCGCCGCCTTGATTTGATCCACCGGATCAAATCATTCGCTGACGCGAAGCGGGAAACAGATTTCGGTAAGATACAGCCCCTGCCGGGGCATTCATTTGCTAAATTTGATCCGCAGGATCAAATTTTTCGCCGAAGGCGAACCGCAAATGAATGGTGCGGTCGAGAGGACTCGAACCTCCACGTCTTGCAACACAGCGACCTCAACGCTGCGCGTCTACCAATTCCGCCACGACCGCACGTCTTGGGGAACGGGCC
>CAYSED010000008.1:0-50484 GCA_964429935.1 uncultured Hyphomonadaceae bacterium | reverse complement strand
ACATGTCATTGTCATTGAGGATGACGATCATGCGCGTGGCATCGGCACCTGCATTATTCATTGCCTCATAGGCCATGCCGGCCGACATCGACCCGTCGCCGATGACGCAGACGACATGATTGCTGCCGCCCCGGAGGTCCCGCGCCTTGGCAAAGCCGAGGCCGGCCGAGATCGAAGTCGCGGCATGCGCGGCCCCGAACGGATCGAACTCGCTCTCGGCCCGTTTGGTGAAGCCGGACAGCCCGTTGCCCTGGCGCAGCGTCCGGATCCTGTCCCGGCGTCCAGTCAGGATCTTGTGCGGATAGCACTGGTGGCCGACATCGAAGATGATCTTGTCGTCCGGCGCATCGAATACGGCATGCAGGGCGACCGTCAGCTCGACGACGCCGAGCGCCGACCCGAGATGCCCGCCGGTCACAGAGACGGCGTCGATCACCTCGGCGCGGACATCGTCGGCGATCCTTGCAAGGGCCGCCCGGTCGAGCGACTTGAGGTCCGACGGACCGGCAACGGGGTCGAGATGGGGTGTCTTGACGGGCATTTCCTGTTTTCCCTGATATGCGACCGGCCGAACCGGCACCGTTTCCCTAGCGCCCGCGTTCCAGCACGTAATCCACTGAATGCAGCAGGATATTGGCCCGATTGCGGAACAACATCAAATGCTCCTTGGCCTGGGCGGCGAGAAGACGCACGCGCTGGCGCGCCCCGTCAATGCCGAGCAGGGTCACGAAATTCGCCTTGCCGGCGTCCTTGTCCTTGCGGGTCCGCTTGCCGACCATGGTCGCATCGCCCGTCGCATCGAGAAGGTCGTCGGCGATCTGGTAGGCGAGGCCAAGGTCATTGGCAAAGCCGGCGAGGGCATGCAGCTCGGCCTCGTTCGCCCCGCCGATGACGCCGCCGGCCTCGACCGCATAGGAAATCAGCGCGCCGGTCTTCATGCGCTGCATCCGCGTGATCGTGTTGAGGTCGCGCACGTGTTCGGCGCCGAGCATGTCGATCATCTGGCCACCGACCATGCCGCGGGCCCCCGAGGCCTCGGCGAGCCGGTCGATCAGCCGCAGCCGGATCAGCGGGTCGCGGTGCGTGTCGGCATCGGCAAGGATCTTGAAGGCGAGCGTGAGGAGGCCGTCCCCGGCCAGAACGGCTGTCGATTCGTCAAAGGCGACATGCACGGTCGGCTGGCCGCGCCGGTAATCGTCGTCGTCCATGCAGGGCAGGTCGTCGTGCACGAGCGAATAGGTGTGCACGCATTCGAGTGCCGCAGCCGTGCGCAGGAGCGCCGTCTCGCCTGCATCGAACATGTTGCCCGTCTCGAGCACGAAGAACGGGCGCATCCGCTTGCCATTGGCGAGCGCGGCATGGCGCATGGCCCGCATCAGGTTGGCCTCCGGGCCGGTCGCCGGCGGTATGAACTGGTCGAGCGCCACGGTCACCTTGTCGGCAATCTCCTTCAGGCGCTTGTCGAAATCCATCGGGCCAGGTCCTTCTTGTCCTCGCTAGTCGAACGCGGCCGGTTCGGTCTTCGGCTGTCCGTCCGCGCCCTGGACGATCTGCTCGACCTTCAGTTCGGCGGCTTTGAGCTTCGCCTCGCAATGCGCCTTCAGGGCCGCGCCGCGTTCATAGATCTCGATCGATTGTTCGAGTTCGACATCGCCGCGTTCCAGCTTGTCGACGATGCTCTCCAGTTCCCGCAGCGCCGCCTCGAAGCTCAGCGACTGGACGGACGGTGACTTGCCTGCTGCCATTGCTTCTCTCCCGTGAGCGCCAGACCTTAGAGAAGCGGGCGGGCGGCCACAATGCCTCACTCGCCGATTCGCATCCTGTCCGTGTCCTGCCGGGAATATTCGTAGACCCGCCAGGACCAGTACTGGTCGCCGCCATTGTATTTGCATGTCCAGCCGAGGCGGCGAAGCTCCTTGCGGATCATCCGGTTGAACCAGCCATGCGCGGCGAGGAAGACCTTGCCCCTGGCCGAGGCGTCATGCAGCACGCCTGCCGCGCGGCTCGCCCGGCCCCAGGACTGGCCGACCGTCTCGTCCTCGCCGAGGGCATGGCCGGCGAGCCAGGCAATGCGGGCGATGACGTTCCACGTCTTCGGCAGGAATCTCGCGGGGCCGATGCGCGGCGGCGGCAGGGGGGCTTCATTGAAGAGGTCGTCGGCGGTCGCCTCCCGGCCGGGCACGGCCGCCTGCATGGTCTGCCGGGCCCGCAGGCGGCCGGACGTGTAGAGAATGTCGGCATCGCGAACGAGCGCCTGCAATTCGGCCGGAGGGTTCTGGCCCGCCTCCAGCCCGCCCCTTTCATAGGCCGACCACCAGTCGACATAGGCTTGCCAGCCGATCCTTGGACCCTTGTTGCGATCGAGTTCGGGGCGGCCATGCCTCGCGATGATGATGGGGCCCCGCCGTGTCACGGGAGACTGTCGCGTGTCTGATCCCATGGGCCTGGCTGCTCTGTTCAGGGGTTTTTGCCGCTTCGACCCTTTTTGCGGCAGGAAACCGTGTGCCTAGCCGTGTTGGCCGGAGCCTGCAAGCCTGTGAATGTCCTGCACAACAGCCAGGCGGGCGCCCGGCCGGGCGGGCCGCCTACAGGCCGCGCCAGACCCTCGGCGCGGCGCATTCGAGCCTCGGGTTCGTCTGACAGCGCTTGGTCGTCCACAGGACGGTCTCGGCCCGACCGATGATATGGCCGAACGGCACGAAACCGACCGAGGCGTCCTCGTCGGACACGCCGGGGCGGGGATCGCAGCCGGCCCGGGAGATCACGCCGTCAGCGTCCGGACAATGCCCGCCGACATCGCGGGCATCCTTGGAATTGTCGCGATTGTCGCCCATGAAGAAATAATGGCCTTCCGGCACCGCAAAGACGGGCGTCGTGTCGAGCGCCTCGTTCGGATACCACTGGTGCGCGAGGTGCGTGCCCTCGCCGAGGCTCTCGCGATATTCGCGGGTCGGCGAGGTGCCCCGGCCGCCCCTCGGATTGTAGATGAAATCGCGGACGAACTCGGTCGGCACCGGCTCGCCATTGAGATAGAGCTGCTCGTTTCGCATCTCGATCCGGTCGCCCGGCACGCCGATCAGGCGCTTTATCATCACGCGCCGGTAATGGGGATGCATGAACACGACGACATCTCCGCGCTCGGGCGGGCGGGCGAAAATCCGGCCTTCGCCTAGCGGCAGGATGCGGTCCACGCCCCACGGGATCGAATAGCGAGAATAGCCATAGGCGAACTTGTTGACGATCACCCTGTCGCCAACCTGCAGGGCCGGGACCATGCTCTCCGACGGGATCACCCGCTGCTCGAATAGCACCATGGACAGCACGAAGAAAGCCGGGATGAAGACCGCGAGGAGGCGGGCCCATTCGGCAAGCTCGGTCCTCGCGCGGTCGAGCAGCGTGGCCGGAGCAGCGGCTGTCCCGGCTGCCTTGTCCCTGATGTCCGGCACTGTCATTTCAGGCGCACCGCCGTGCCATAGGCGAGGATTTCCGCCGCCCCGGCCGCGATCGCCGATGTCGTCAGCCGCATGGCGACGACGGCGTCGGCCCCCTGCTGGCCGGCGTCCGCAACCAGCCGGTCGAGCGCCTGCTCGCGGGCCTCGCCCATGAGCTTGGTATATTCCGGCACCTCTCCGCCGACGAGGATGCGCAGCGCCGCCATGATGTCCCGGCCGAAGAAGCGGGCGCGCACGACATTGCCCCGTGCCGTTCCGATGACGGACGCGATCTCGCGTCCCGGGACGTGATCGGTCATGGTTACGATCATTCGAGCCACCCTACCTGTCGACGGTCCTTGAATAGTGGTCATCCTCGCTGTTGCCAATGCGGTCAACAATGACCTTGGCCAGCAAGACCAGAAATCCGCTAAAAATGAGGCCGGGCACCACGAGGAGGGCAAGGACGGGCGTGCCGGACTCGCGCGCCGCCGTGCTGAGCGCGAAACCGATGCCGAGCAAGGCGAGCAGGCCATAGAGCAGAAAGCCGAGGACGATCAGGGCCATGCCGAGCCTGAACCAGCCATCTGTCCTGGAAGCCTTCGGCATGTCGCGTTCCCGTCCGGAAAGCCTGACCATAATGGCGATCATCCCGCTTGGCGAGCGCCCGCTGCCAGTTGGTAGAGATCGGCCCCGTCCGGCCCGGCGGCGCGCACCGCTTCGCCGCGACGGATCAGGCAGTTGAGGTGCGCGAGGGCCTCCCCGGTCGCGAGCCCGATCAGGTCCGGGCCAATCTTCTGGCCGAAAATGGCCGGAAACACATCCACCACATGGCGCGGTTCCTCGCCGAGCCGCGCCTTCAGCCGCCCGAGCGCCTTTTCGTGCCCGTCGGCCAGCGCCTGCAGGCGGTCATGCGCCCCGGTGAACGGTTCATTGTGCGCCGGCAGCACGAGAACGTCTGCAGGAACCGAAGCTTTCAGCCGTGCGCAGCTTTCCAGCCAGTCAGACAGGGGATCGGCGTCCGGCTCGGTCGGATGAACCGACACGTTCGAGGATATTCGCGGCAGGAGCTGATCTCCGGCGATCAGCACATTCAGCGCCGGACAGAAGAGGCAGGAATGTTCCGGCGAATGGCCGTTGCCGGTGATGACCTGCCAGTCCTCGCCCGCCATCACAAACCGGTCGCCATGGCTCAGCCGCCGGAAACTGTCCGGCATCTGGCTGACCCCCATGCCGAAGCGCCCGAACCGCTCGCGATAGGACTTTATGGCGTCCTCGTCCCAGCCTGCCCGGCGGTAGAACGCGATCCCTGCTTCCGGCGCCTCGCGGCCCGTGTCGGCGCACAGCATCCGGCAGGTCACGTATTCCAGGCGGCTCATCCAGAGCTCCGCCCCGGTCTTGCGGTGAAGCCATCCGGCATTGCCGACATGGTCGGGATGCATGTGCGTGACGATCACACGGGTCACGGGCCGTCCGTCGAGCCTTGTCTCGAACAAGGTCCGCCACGCCGACTTGGTTTCTTCCGTCGGCATGCCGGTATCAACAATTGTCCAGCCGTCGCCATCATCGATCAGCCAGAGATTGATCCAGGCCAGCGAAAACGGCAGCGGCATGCGCAGCCAGTGAACGCGGGGAGCGACCTCGATCGTCTCGCCGACAGCCGGAACGTCACGGCCGAACGGGTAGACAGGCCGTGCCCGCCCGATTGTCTTGCTTTCAAATCCGTCCATCCGGCAATCATCGCACGGTCAGGTTCGCTTCGCCAATATTGCCCCGACGCCAAGTTGCTCGAGCGCGAAGGCAACCGGTATGGGCTTTCAGTCTTTTCACGAGCCTTGCGTGCCACAGCCGCTCATGGTTCGACAGGCTCACCATGAGTCCGGTCTTGGTAGAACTCATGGTGAGCTAGTCGAACCAGGAGCGAAGAGCGTCCGTAACCGCCTGCAAGGGGCTCACCACCATGCAACCGCCCGATACCCCGCGAGACATATCCGTTCTCGTCGATGGCGATGCCTGTCCCGTGAAAGACGAGATTTACCGCGTCGCCCTGCGCCGCAAGGTGGCCGTGATGGTTGTCAGCAATTCCTGGTTCCGCGTGCCGGACCATCCGCTCATAGCGCAGGCCATTGTCAGCGACGGGTTTGATGCCGCCGACGACCATATTGCCGAACGGGCAGGCCCGCTCAGTGTGGTCATCACCGCCGACATCCTCCTCGCTGACCGCTGCCTGAAGGCCGGGGCGACCGTGATTGCCCCGACGGGCAAGCCCTTCACCGCCGGCTCGATTGGCGGCGCCATAGCCACGCGGGCGATCATGGCGGACCTGCGCGCGGGCGGCGACCAGATCGGCGGCCCGAAACCGTTCACGGCGCGGGACCGTTCAGACTTCCTGCAAGCCCTCGATACTGCCCTTGCAAGGCTGGCAAGCTTGCTGCGATGACGGGGACGCCCTCAGCCGAATAGGCTCTCGCCATAGCGCCCGAGCACCTCGCCGCTGCCCTTCATGGCGACGACCTTAGAGGCCGCCTCGGCGAGGCTCGTTTCGGCGAAGAACCCGGCGAGCGCGAGGAAGCGGGCAAGCCCCGCATCGCCCCTGGCCGCGACGGCTCCGCGTGTCAGGAAATGCCCGCCGATCACGTCGCCGGCAAGAGCGAGATAGGCGCTCGCGCCCGCCAGTCCGGCCTCCCGGTCCCCGGCCATGGCCGCGCGCATCCATCCGGTTGCTTCCTCAAGGGCGCCGACGGCCGCCTCTAGCCGTTCGGCGATCTGGACAAGCTGCGGGTCATTTGTCGCCCGCGCCTCCCGCGCCGTCGCCCGGACGTCGAGGATCATCGCTGCCATCGCCGCCCCGTCAGCCATGGCGAGCTTGCGCCCGGCGAGATCGATCGCCTGGATGCCGTTGGTACCCTCATAGATCGGCAGGATGCGGGCATCGCGGTAGAACTGGGCCGCCAGCGTCTCGTCCATGAAGCCCATGCCGCCATGCACCTGGACGCCGAAACTTGCCACCTCGACGCCGGTATCGGTCGACCAGGCCTTGGCGATCGGCGTCAGCAACTCTTCGCGCAGCCTGGCCGCTTCGCGCCCGCCGGGGTCCGGCAGGGAGACCGACTGGTCGGCCGCCACCGCCGTCGCATAGCAGATCGCGCGCGCCGCCATGACGCGGGCCCGCATCGTGATGAGGGTGCGGCGGATGTCGGCATGGTGCAGGATCGGCGCGGGCCCGGCGACCCCCGCCGCCTTGCCCTGCTTTCGCGCCTGCGCGTGGGCGAAGGCTTCCTGATAGGCCGCTTCGCCAACGGCGACGCCTTCGAGGCCGACATTCAGCCGGGCCGAGTTCATCATGGTGAACATGGCGGCGAGCCCCTTGTTCGCCTCGCCGATCAGCCATCCGGTCGCCCCTTCATAGGCCATGACGCAGGTCGGGCTTGCATGGATGCCGATTTTCTTCTCGAGGCCGATGCAGCGCACGCCGTTGCGCGCGCCCGGCGTCCCGTCCGGATTGAGGAGGAATTTCGGGGCCAGGAACAGCGACACGCCGCGCGACCCCTCCGGGGCGCCCGGAAGCCGCGCGAGCACGAGATGCACGATGTTCGGGGCCATGTCATGGTCGCCCCAGGTGATATAGATTTTCTGGCCGGTGATCGCATAGGAACCGTCGCCGTTCGGTACCGCCTTGGTGGTCAGCGCGCCGACATCCGAGCCCGCCTGCGGCTCTGTCAGGTTCATCGTCCCTGTCCATTCCCCGGAAACGAGCCGGGGCAGATAGGTCGCCTTCTGGTCGTCCGTGCCATGGGCAAGTAAGGCCTCGATCGCGCCATAGCTCAGCATCGGGCAAAGGCCGAACGCCATGTTCGCGCCGTGCACCGTTTCCATGACGGCAAGGGCGAGCGCCTTCGGCAGGCCCTGTCCGCCCCACGCCTCCGGAAAGGCAAGCCCCATCCAGCCGCCTTCGCGAAAGGCTTGGTAGGCCTCGGCAAATCCGGACGGCGCGACGACGCCGTCCTCGCCGAGCCTTGCGCCCGCCTTGTCGCCCGTCTGGTTCAGCGGCGCGAGCACGTCGCGGGAGAGCTTCGCGGCCTCTGCAAGGATCGGCCCGACGAGGTCCGGGTCATAGGCTTCAAGCCCAGACAGGCCTTCGAGCGCGGAAATCCGCGCCATGCCCTCCAGCGCGAAAGCGAGGTCGTTCACAGGTGCGTCATAGGCCACCGGCTTTCTCCAGATCTGTCAGCATCGCCGCTTATCAATCGTCCCTGTCTGGTCTATCAAAACAGCGGAGTCCATGCGAGGAGACGGCATGACAAAGCACGCCTTCGTGTTCGCCGTGCCAGCCGCGTTTCTCGCAGCCTGCGTCACGCCGGCCGAACAGACCTTCGCGACCGTCGCCCCGGGCAACTACCGGATGGACCGGGAACACGCCTCGCTGACATGGCGGGTCAGCCATAACGGCCTGTCCATGTACACGGCCCGGTTCACCGATTTCGACGCGACGCTGGATTTCGACCCGGCCAATCCGGCCGCCTCGTCCGTCAGCGCGGTCATCAACGCCCTGTCTGTCGAGACCGACCATCCGACGAAGCGCGAGAGCTGGAACCGCGAGATCGCGACGGACAACCGCTTTCTCGACGGGGAAGACCATCCGCAGATCGTGTTCAACTCGACCGGCATCGAGCAGACCGGGGAGTTCACAGGCCTCGTCACCGGCGACCTTACCCTTCTCGGCATTACCCGCCCGGTGACGCTGGAGGCGACCTATAACGGCACGGGCAGCTTTCCGTGGACCGGCAGCCGCGACCTTGTCGGCTTTTCGGCGCGGGGCACGCTCAAACGCTCCGACTTCGGCATGAACGCCCTCATCCCGATTGTCGGCGACGAGGTCGAGATCATCATCG
Source organism: uncultured Hyphomonadaceae bacterium (assembly GCA_964429935.1). GTDB lineage: Bacteria > Pseudomonadota > Alphaproteobacteria > Caulobacterales > Hyphomonadaceae > CALLCD01. The sequence continues at coordinate 42,161 of CAYSED010000008.1, read as the reverse complement.
AGGCCGAATTCCTGGAGGCAGAATGACGACCCTTTCCGCTGACGAGACGAGCGCGCGGAGCGAACGCTATTCCGCCGTCGCGATTGCCCTGCACTGGGTGCTCGCACTCGCCCTTGCGGCCATGATCGCCCTTGGCTGGAACATGCGCGATGGCGAAGGCCGCCCCATCGAGTGGATGTTCCAGCTCCACAAGTCGCTCGGCATCACAATTCTCGTCCTTACGATCGCCCGCCTCGGCTGGCGCTTCCTCAATCCGCCGCCGCCCCTGCCGGACGGCATGAAGCCGCTCGAGAAGACCGTCTCGCATCTTGTGCATGTCGGCTTCTATGCCCTGATGGTCCTGATGCCGCTCTCGGGCTGGGTACTCGTCTCGGCCTCGCCCTTCTCGGTCTCGACGGTGCTCTACGGCACGATAAGCTGGCCGCACCTGCCATTCCTGCCGGAGCTTGCCGTGGAGACCCGGCGCGCGATGGACCCGGTGCTCGGGTTCGTGCATTCCAAGTTTGCCTGGGTGCTCATCGGCCTTGTCGCGCTGCATGTTGCCGGAGCCATGAAGCACGAATTCGGAGCCGAGGAGGGCGTCCTGAAACGCATGGTGCCGGGATTCCTGAACGAAGCGCGCGCGCCGAGCCGCCCGGCGCGGGGCGCCGGCCTCGCCTTCGGCGCATCGCTCGCCTTCTTCCTCCTCGTCGCCGGCATTCCCCTTGTCTCCCAGGCCGGACAGTCGGCCGGTGCGGCAGGCCTTGCCGCCCCGCAGGCAGCCTCCGGCTGGCTGGTCGATGAGGACGCCTCCGAGATTGCCTTTTCGGGCCTGCACGAAGGCCGCCCCTTTGCCGGGACGTTCAGGGACTGGTCGGCCAGCATAGCGTTCGACCCGGACGCCCTCGGCACATCCAAAGTCAGCGTCAGCATTGCTGCGGCGAGCGTCGATACCGGCCAGGCCCTCTACAATGACACGCTGAAAGCCTCCGAATGGTTTGGCGTCTCGAAGTTTCCGGCCGCAACCGTGACACTCGGCAGCTTTGCCGAGGCCGGGACCGGCTACACCGCCGACGCGACGATCACCATCAAGGAGGCCGCCGTGACGGTGCCCTTCGCCTTCGATCTCTTGATCGAGGGCGACCGGGCCGACATGAGGGGACGGGCAACCCTGTCGCGCACGGAACTCGATCTCGGCCAGTCGTCCGATCCCGGCGCAGACTATGTCTCGGAAGACATCGAAGTGACCGTCACCGTGAAAGCCTCGCGTGCGCCGGGCTGACCTGCTTGACCCGTCCCCGGGCAATATCGCCCGGTGCGCACAATGCCTCGCCGATGGCGGGCTCGTCGCCATGCCAACCGAGACGGTCTACGGCCTCGCCTGCGATGCCGCGAACGGGGAGGCTGTCGCCCGGCTCTATGCCGCCAAGGGCCGACCGGCCTTCAATCCGCTCATCGCGCATGTCCCCGACCTTGCCATGGCAGAGCGGGAGGGCGCGTTCAGGCCGGACGCCCGACGCCTCGCTGAAGCCTTCTGGCCGGGTCCGCTGACGCTGGTTCTCCCGCTCGCGGAGACGCACACGGTCTCGCCGCTCGCCCGGGCCGGCCTTGCCTCCATCGGCCTGAGAATTCCCGACCACCCCGTCGCGCGCGCCCTGCTCGAAGCCTTCGGCAGGCCGCTCGTCGCCCCGTCCGCCAATCCGTCCGGGCAGGTCAGCCCGACCGAGGCGCGCCATGTCATGGCGGACCTCGGCGAGCGTATTGATGCCGTGCTCGATGGCGGGCCGTGCCGGGCGGGCATCGAATCCTCCATCGTCGCCTGCCTTGGCGAACGTCCGGCACTCCTGCGTCCGGGCGCGCTCGCCCGCGAGAACATCGAGGCTGTTCTCGGTGCGCCGCTTGACGGCGGCGATGCGAACCAGGCCGCCCCGTCCGCGCCGGGACAACTCGCCCGCCACTATGCCCCCCGCGCGCGCCTCCGGTTGAATGCAGGGGACGCCGGGCAAGGCGAAGCGCTGCTCGGCTTCGGGACGGCAGGCGGCACCCTGAACCTTTCGCCCTCCGGTGACCTCGCCGAGGCCGCGGCCAATCTCTTCACGATGCTCCGGGCCCTCGACGAGACCGCAGAGCGCATTGCGGTGTCGCCGATCCCGATGACCGGCCTCGGGCTTGCGATAAACGATCGCCTCGCCCGGGCCGCCAAACGCGACTAGGATTGGACGATGACCGCGCTCCCGCCCGCCTTCCTTGTTGCCGCGAAGGACCTCCTCGGCCCGGCCGGCTGGAGCGAGGACGAAGACCGCCTGCGCGAGGTCTCGACGCCCTGGCGAGGCCAGTTCTCCGGCGCAACCGCCTTTCTCGCGCGTCCTGCCTCGACAGGGGACGCCGCAGCGCTCGTGAAACTGTGTGCTTCCCACCGTGTCGCCATGACGCCGCAGGGCGGCAATACCGGCCTTGTCGACGGCGGCACGCCGCACGGCGAGATCTGTGTCTCGATGACCCGGATGCGGGCCGTCCGCGCGGTCGATCCGCTCAACAATTCGCTCGCCGTCGAGGCCGGCGCGCCGCTCGTCACGGTGCAGGAGGCGGCAGAGGCCGCCGGCCGCCTGTTCCCGCTCTCCCTCGGCTCGGAAGGCACCGCGACGATTGGCGGGCTCGTCTCGACCAATGCCGGCGGCGTCGCCGTCCTGCGCTACGGCATGATGCGCGACCTTGTCCTCGGCCTCGAAGTCGTCCTGCCGTCCGGCGAGGTGTGGGACGGGCTGTCAGGCCTGCGCAAGAACAATACGGGCTATGACCTGAGGCATCTCTTCGCCGGGGCCGAAGGCACGCTCGGCCTCATCACGGCAGCAACCCTGAAACTCTTCCCGAAAGTCGAGGCCGCGACGGCCTGGATCACCTGCGGGAGCGCGCGGGATGTCGTCGATCTGCTTGCCCATGTCCGGCAGGCCGCCGGGGATACCGTGACGAGTTTCGAGATCATCCCGGCCAACGCGATCGCGATGGTGACCGCCGACACGCCGGCGATCCGCGACCCGGCCCCGTCGGACGCGCCCTGGCGCGTACTCGCCGAAATTTCCATGCCGCAGGCAGGCGCGGCGCAGGCCTCGCTCGAAGCAACGCTCGCGAGCGCCATAGACAAGGGGCTCGCGAGCGATGCCCTGATCGCGTCGAGCGGCCAGCAGGCCCGCGATTTCTGGACGATCCGCGAAACGATCCCGCTCTCCAAGCGCGCTTACGGCACCGCGATCAATCATGATGTCTCGGTCCCCGTCTCGGCGATCCCGGACTTTCTTGCCGCCTGCGAGACGGCCGTCCGCGAGGCTGCGCCGGAAGCGGAAATCGTCGCCTTCGGCCATGCCGGTGACGGCAACCTGCATTATTCGGCCTGCGCTCCGGCAGGCACCACGGCGGACCGGCTCAACGCGCGCGCGGGCGCGATCACGGCGGCCGTGCATCGCACGGCGCTGTCGTTCGGAGGGTCGATCTCGGCCGAGCACGGCGTCGGGCGCCTGAAGCGGGACGAGCTCATGGCGCTGCGGTCCCCGGCGGCGAGCGCGGCCATGGTCGCCATCAAGGCCGCCCTCGATCCGCTCGGCATCATGAACCCCGGACGCGTAGTCCCGGCCTCTTGCAATCGCAGCGATTGAGCCGAATGCCAGTTTGCGCCTTTTCTTGGCGGCCAGGGCCGGTTACGTTCACCACATGTCCGCGCCAGACGCCTTTGCCAGCCTGAAAACGGCCGACTCGACCCACGGGCAGATCCTGAACGCGGCCATGGTGTGCCTGATCCAGCACGGGCCCGCCCGGACCAATATATCCGCCATCGCCGCGCAGGCCGGGGTCAGCCGTCCGACCGTCTATGCCCATTTCGACTCGCTGCCAGGCCTGATATCGGAAGCGATCAGCCTCGGCGTGAAGCTTCTCTGCCAGTCCATCGAAACGCACGCGCGGGACTATGAAACCTCGCAAGACCGCATCGTCGCGGCCTTCCTCCACACGCTCAACCTTTCGGCCCAGGTCGATATCCTGCGCACCCCGATGTCGTTCGAGCTGCCGGACAGCGACCGCGACGTCATCCCCGACGAGGCGATCACGGCCGCCCGGGAAGTGCTCCGTCATCTCGCCGATGACCTTCCGGACGACAAGGACAGGGTCGACGAGATCGCGGAGACGGCCGTCAGGTTCTTCCTGTCGCTTGCCGCCTTCCGGCGACCGCACGGCAGGACGGACCTTGAAGGCTATCTGCGCCGCGTGGTCCTGCCGGCGCTCGGTTTCTAGGCCGGTTTCAGCCGCCGCCTTCCTGCTTCGCCGCCAGGGTCTCGCCATTGAAGGCCACGAGCGTCAAAGGCTGCGGGCGGGGACGCGCGGGCGCGACAGGTTCGGCGTCCCGGCTTCGCGGCTTCACCGTGACAAAATGGCCGAGCTTGTCGATCGGCTGGGCCCGACTGATGAAATAGCCCTGCAATTCGTCGCAGCCATGCTCGCCGAGGAAGCGGCTCTGGAACTCGGTTTCGACGCCTTCTGCCGTGCAGCGCAGCCCGAGCGACCGGGCAAGGCCGAGCGTCGCCACGGTAATGGCGCGGCTGTCCTCGCTCGTCTCGAGATCGGAGATGAAGCTCTTGTCGATCTTGATCTTGTCGAACGGAAACTTGCGCAGATAGCTCAGCGAGGAAAACCCCGTCCCGAAATCGTCGAGGGAAATGCGCACGCCAAGCTGCTTGAGCTGGTGCAGCCGGTCGAGCGTGAACCCGGTATCCGTCATCAGCACGGATTCGGTGATCTCGAGGTCGAGCCGCGCCGGATCGATCTCGTTGCGGGCGAGCGCATTGACGATAGTCGGGAACAGGTTGGCGCTGTGGACCTGAAGCGGCGAGATGTTCACTGCGACCCGGACATTGTCCGGCAGGCGCCTTGCCTGTTCGAGGGTCGTGCGGATGACCCAGTCGCCGATGCGGGTTATCAGGCCGCAATCCTCGGCCGCCTCGATGAAGTCGGCCGGATAGACGAGCCCCCGGGTCGGATGGGCCCAGCGCTGGAGCGCCTCGCAGCCGGTCATCTCGCGTGTCTTCGCGTCGATCTGCGGCTGGAAGAAGATCATCAGCTCATTGTGTTCGAGGGCCCCCTGCAGGTCTTCCTCGAGTTCCCTGCGCTGGCGCGCCTGGTGCTCGAGCTCCGGCGTGAAGGCGGCCCAGCCGGCCCGGCCATTGCCCTTGGCCTTGTAGAGCGCGAGGTCGGCATGTTTCAGGAGCGTTGCCGCATCGGTCGAGTAGACGTCGAAATGGCGCAGTCCGATCGAGGCGCTGCAGCGCACTGACGACCCCATCAGGGAATAGGGCTTGGCGAGCGCTGCCGACAGGTCCCGCACGAAAGCCTCGATCTCGCCACCATGGCCGGTCCGTTCGACGATGACGGCGAACTCGTCCCCGCCGAGCCGGGCGACGAGGTCGTTTGCTCCGCATGCCCCGGAGATCCTGTCGGCAACGAGCCGCAGGAGGTCGTCGCCCGCCGGATGGCCGAGCGTGTCGTTGACCCATTTGAAATTGTCGAGATCGAGCCAGAGGAGGGCCTTGAAGACATCCGGCGCGAGCTTGGTGCGCACATGCCGCTCCAGCGCTTCCATCAGGGTCACCCGGTTCGGAAGTCCCGTGAGGACGTCATAGTGCGCCAGGCGGGAGATCCGGTCCTCGCTTTCCTTGGATGCCGTCACGTTCGAGGCAACGCCCCGGAAGCCGGCAAAGAACCCGTTCTCGATGACCGGCTTGCCGGTCAGCAGCCACCATTCCTCGCCCTCGCCCGTCTCGACCGGCATCACGAGATCGCGAAACGGCCGCCGGCGTTCGAGGTTCATGGCGAGCACGCCGCGCGCCTCGCAATCCCCGAAGAGGTCCACAAGGCCCCGCCCGGCAGTCATGAATGCCTCTGAGGGCTTGTCGCCATTGAGCCCGACTGGAAGATGGGTCAGGCAGCCCTGCTCGTCGGTCTGCCACAGGAGGTCCGAGGTCGATTCGCCAAAGTCCCGCAGCAGGAGGCCGATGAGCTGTTCCTGGTCGCGAACCGCCTGCTCGTTGATGAGCTGCTCGACGAAGCGCGCATGGGACCACTGGATGCACAGAACCAGCATGACGCCGTAGACAGCCGACAGGATGCTCAGGAGATCATAGACCGGATCGCCTTGCATCTGCATGCCGATGATCTGGCCGAAGAGGATCGGCCCGATGAAGGCATAGGCAGCCGCCGGGATGCGCGCGAGGAGGAAGGCCCCGGCAAAACAGTTGGCCGCAAGGATGATGCCGAGCGCCATATGCCCGAGGGAACCGGTATAGGGGATGACGATGACCGGCACGACCGCCCAGGCGAGCCCGGTCAGCCCGGCCCCGTGCGCGAGGCGCTCGACGGCGAGCGGGCCTGCGGTCTGCCGGACATCCGCAGGCAGGCTGCCCGCCGCCCGCAATGCCGTGATGCCGCAGAGGAGACACAGGAACGTCGCCCAGGCTCCGAGCAGGCTCTCCGCTCCGCTGGTCCAGAAGGCGAGCAGCACGATGGCCCCGTTGATGAGCTGCGCCAGCATCATGACAGGGATAAGCCCGCGAACCGTGCGGATCTGACGGGCACGGACGCGGCCTGCAAGATCCTCGTCCATCTCCGGCGCGCTCAGTATGCTGGCGAGCGCGCCCATGCCTGCGAGGATTTTTGAAGCCGCCATTTGTCCCACCTGTCGAACGCCCGCCCCCCCTAGAGCGTTGCACGAATTTGTCTCTAGCAGCCGCCGGTAAAGGGCGACGTACCGCGCGCCCTGAAATTTCCGGCAAATTTCCGCAGACAGGCGCGCCGGTGCCGTGCGCCATTCGCTTGCGGGCCCTTGTGCTGGCTGGACAAGTCGCCGATATGAAACCTCGTGCGCCGGGGGAAACCGTGCACGCCAGAACGGAGGGACACACGATGGCAGAAACCGGCAGGAGCCCGACAGCGCTTCAGTATCTCGACAGGGCCATGGCGGGTCTCGGCAAGCTCGGCCTCGTGCCGGAAGGCCCCGGAGAAGCGGCCCCGATCGTCGCCCTGCTCGACAAGATCACCGCGCTTGAACCGAACAAGGTCGCCGCCATTGCCCGTACGCTCGACCAGGCCTCCGTGTTCAACGATGTCGTGCGCGAAAACGTTGCCGGCATGACAGTCGGCGAGCGCTATGAAGGGATCACAACCGCGTTCAACTCCATCCGCGATGACGCCAAAAGCCTGGTTGACCAGTATGCTGACGGCAAGCTCTCGACCATGGAGCGGGTCTCCAATGTCTGGATGAAGATGACGCGCGGCGACATCGCCGCCCGCTTCGGCAAGATCAAGGACCTCTACATCGAGGTGCAGAAGGAAACCGCCAACCAGATCGAGCGCGAACAGGCAATCCTTGAGGCCTATCTCGACTTTCGCGGCGCCTTGAAGCAGTCCGAAGTGCTGGCACTCGACGTCCTCAGGGAAGCGGCCGGCAAGCTCGAGGCGGCGCGCGGACGGGTCAGCCAGGCGGTCGCGAGCGTCGAGCAATATGCCGGCACCGATGCCGGTGCCCGGGCCGACCTCGAGCTGAAGCGCGACGAGGCCCTCCGCCTCCTGCAGGGCGAGGAGCGCCGCTACCAGATTGCCAAGGACCTCTCCGACAACATCACGATCGGCTACAACACGTCCGAGGTCATCATGGCCCGCCTTGTCCAGACGACGAATGCCAAGGACCGCATCTATGCCCAGTCAGTCAGCTTTTTCGGCACAAACGAGATCGTCCTGACCGCCCTCACCGCCACGTTCACCGGCATGCACGGCCTGCACGAGAGCACGCAGACGCTGGAAGCCATGAAGAAGGGCGTCGACCAGAGCCTTGAAGTGCTCGCCGACATTGGCGGCGACATTCAGGAGGCGGCGACGCGGGCCGGCTACGGACCGACGGTCTCGGCTGCCGCCGTCAAGAAACTCGTCGATTCGGTCGTCAGCTATCAGGAACGCAACCAGCAGATCATCGAGGAGATGCGGGTCCTCGCGACGAAGAATTCCGCTGACATCCGGGACGCCGTCGAGGATGGCAAGCGCCGCCTCACCCGCCTTGTCGAGCAGGGGGCCGCCATAGCCCTCCTGCCGCCTGCGTGAGCGACGCGGCCGCAGCTCCGCCGGGTGTCGCGGCTGCAGGCGACCGTCGGCTGGACGATGTCCTCCTCGCCATGGACGTGGTCGATACGCTGCGCCACCGCGAACAGGCCGTGCTGCACGAACTGGAAAGCGGCACGCGCGAGGAACAGCTCCTCGTCCGGCTGAAGGACATCTACCGGGCGCAGGGCATCGAGGTGCCGGACCACATCCTGCGCGACGGCGTCAAGGCGCTCGGGGAACAGCGCTTCGCCTATGTCCCTCCCGGCAATTCGCTGATGGTTCGCCTCGCCCGGCTCTATGTGGCCCGCGACAAGTGGCTGAGGCCTGCCGCGCTCGCCATGGCCGGACTGGCCGCTGCCTTCGGCCTCTACCAGGTCGGCATTGCCGGTCCGGAACGCGAACGGGCGCAGGACGCGCGGATCGAGCTTGCCGAAACCCTCCCGGCAAGCCTCGACAGGCTGAAGCAGGACATCGAGGCCTCGACCGAAGAGGCCGAGGCGCTGCGCCTTGCCGGGGCGATCCACCTCGACGGGCGGCGGGCGCTCTCGGTCGCCGACGCAGGCGCGGCCCGCATTGCCGTGACCGAGCTCGAAACGCTGAAGCGGGACCTCGACCAGATCTACGAGGTGCGCGTGCGCTACCAGAACGGCGCCCAGTCCGGCATCTTCCGCATCCCGGAAAGCGCCCCGGATGTCCGCAATTACTACCTGATCGTCGAAGCCGTCGATCCGCGCGGCGGCATTGTCAGCGTGCCCGTCACCAACGAGGAAAACCAGGCAAGATCGCGGGTGCCCGTCTGGGCGCAGCGCGTCTCGCAGGACGTCTTCAACCGTGTCGCCGACGACAGGCGCGACGACCAGATCATCCAGAACGCCGTCATCGGGCACAAACCGTCCGGTCGCCTGTCGCCAATCTATGCCGTCGATACGCCGGGCGGGGCCCTGACCGAATGGTGACGCGATGACCGGAACGCTCGATGGCCGCGAGGCCCTGAACAGGCTTGACACGACGATCGCGGCGACACGGCAGGCGCTTGCCGACGCGATCGCCGCCACCGATGCCGGCGATACCCGCCGGGCCGAGGTGCGCGACAGCCAGGTCGAAGCTTACCGGGCCCTTGCCGCGCTGCGTTTCGATCTCGTCCAGCGGGCCGAGGGGCTGGAGACGCTCGACCGCCTGCACCGGGACGCCGCCGCCCTGCTTGACGAGCAGGACCGCTTCGTTGCCGACGTGTCCGCCGCGCTCGATGCGGCAGCCGCGAGGATCGCCGGCCTGGAAGCGGCCCGCGCCGAAAAGGCCCGGGCGCTCGATGCAGCCGTCGAAACCTACGAAACCCGCGTGGCCGAGGTCGAAGCCTCGCTTGGCGATGATCCTGCCTACAAGGCCCTGCTCGCCGCAGCGGAGGAAACCGCCTCAGTCGTCGCCCGGGCCGAGCAGAAACTCGAGATCGCCCGCGCCGACCGCCGCCACAAGGGCGCGCCCTATGATGCCGACCCGCTGTTTTCCTATCTCTGGTCGCGCAAGTTCCGCACGCCTTCCTACAAAGCCTGGCCGGTCACCCGCCTGCTCGACCACTGGGTCGCCCGCCTTTGCGGCTATGACAAGGCGAGCCTCAACTATGCCCGCCTGACCGAACTGCCCGAGCGCCTCGCCGAACATGCCGCCAAGGTCGCGGCGAAGCATGCTGCAGCGGCAGACCGGCTCGAGGAGGCCGAGGCAGCAGCGCTGGCACGGGCCGGGACCGGCGCGCTGAAGACGGCTGCCGATGCGCTCCGGCAGGAGCTTGCAGGTCTTGAACAGGACATCGAGGCGGCCGAGATCGACCATCGCGACCTCGCCGAACGCCACGAGAGCGCCCTGAAGAACGGCTCCGGCCCCGCCCAGAAAGCGCGCCAGCTCCTCGAGCACGGCCTGAAGGCCGCGAGCTTTCCCGATCTGCGCGTTCTCGCCGCCGAGACCGTGGACCTCGAAGACGACCGGATCATTGATGCCCTCGTCAAGCTGCGCGCCGAGGAAATGTCGCTCGATCTCGAGGCTGAGCGGAATGTCCGCCTGCCGTCCCGCCGCCGCCAGGAACTCGAAGAGCTGGACCGCCTGCGCCGCCGTTTCAAGCGGGAGCATCTCGACAGTCCCTATGCGAGCTTCCAGGCCGCGACCATCGACACGGTGCTGCGCGGCCTCCTGCGCGGCGAGCTCGATGCCGACCGGGCCCTGCGCCATCTCGGGCGAGGCGTGCGCCGCCGCGACACGCGCAGCTCGCGCGGCTTCGGCGGACACGAAAGGCTCGACACGCTCGGCCTGCCGGACATTCTCGGCGATGTCGTCTGGGAAATCGCCAAGGAAGCCGGCCGGCAGGGCAGCCGGGGCACGCCCTGGTCGTCCGGATCGCCCCGCCGCCGGGCTCCGCCCCGCTCGTTCCCGCGCACCCGCGGCAGCGGCGGCGGCAGCAAGGGTGGCGGCTTCCGGACGGGCGGCGGCTTCTGATGGGCAAACAGCCCGATCCGCTCGACTTTGGCGGCAGGACCGTCCTCGTTGCGGGCGGCTCGAGCGGCATAGGCAACGGCATCGCACAGGGCTTTCGCGCGCGCGGGGCCACCGTCCATGTGCTCGGCACACGGCCGGCGGCGAGCGACTATGACAAGGGCGAAGGCTCGGACCTGACGGGTCTTGCCTACCACCCGCTCGATGTCGCCGACCATGACGCCCTGCAAGCCTGGGTCCCGCCGTTCGGCAGGCTCGATGTCCTCGTCCTCTGCCAGGGCACGGTGCGCTACAATCGCGAGGAATTCGCGCGGCCTGGCTGGGACGCCGTCATGGACGTCAACCTCAACTCGGTGATGCACACGGCGACCCGCCTGAAGCCGCTCCTCGCGGAGGCCTGCGGCTCGGTCATCATTGTCAGCTCGGTCGCAGGCTTTCGCGCCGCCATGGGCAATCCTGCCTACAGCGCCTCCAAGCATGGGGCCGTCGGCCTGACAAAGTCCCTCGGGCAGGCCTGGGCCCGGGACGGCATCCGCGTCAACGGGCTTGCGCCCGGCCTTGTCGACACGAAACTCACCCGGGTGACGACCGGAAACGAGGAGCGGCTGAAGGGTGCCCTCGGCGCGATCCCGCAGCGCCGCCTCGGCACGCCGGCGGATATGGCCGGGGTCGCGCTGTTCCTCGCCTCGCCGCTCGCGTCCTATGTGACCGGCCAGACGATCATCGCCGATGGCGGGCTCAGCCTGTCCTGAACCCTATTCCGCCGCAAGGCCGAGCCGGTTGCCGCCGGAAAGATGGTCGGCGATCCGCCCAGCGAGCCGGCGCGCCACTTCCCGCTTGTCGAGCTTGGGCCATCGCTCGGCGGCAGCTCCGGCAATCAGGATGACCTCGTTGCACGCCCCGCCCATCACGTCGCCGGACACATCATTCGCGACGATCCAGTCGCAGCCTTTCCGCTTCAGCTTCTCGCGCGCATAGGCCTCGACCTCATGGGTCTCGGCGGCAAAGCCGATGACGAGGCCCGGCCGGTTCTTTCGCTTGCGGGAGAGAGTGAGGAGAATGTCCGGGTTCTCCTTGAGGACGAGGCTCGGGGTCTCGTCCCTGTCCTTGCCCTTCAGCTTGAGTTTCTGGGCCGAGGCCCGGGCCGGACGCCAGTCGGCGACCGCCGCGACGGCGATGAACACGTCCGCCGGCAGCGCCGCCTCGCAGGCCTCCAGCATGTCGCGCGCGGTCTCGACCGGCACGAGGTCGACGCCGGATGGAGCCGTGAGCGATACAGGACCTGAGACCAGCGTGACGCGCGCGCCGAGGGCGGCAAGGGCTCCGGCAATCGCATAGCCCTGCAGGCCGGACGACTGGTTCGAGAGATAGCGCACCGGGTCGATCGGCTCGCGCGTCGGCCCCGCGGTGACGAGCACATGATGCCCTTCGAGGACGCGCGAACCCGCCAGGCGGTGCTCGATCAGGGCGGCAATCGCCTCGACGTCCGGCAGGCGGCCGGGGCCGAACTCGCCGCAGGCCATCGCCCCGACATCCGGTTCCATCACTTCGGTGCCGTCGGCACGAAGCCGCGCCACGTTTCGCCGGACGGCGGCATGCTGCCACATCCGAACATTCATGGCCGGCACCATCAGGACCGGCTTGTCGGTGGCCAGCAGCGCCGTCGAGGCGAGATCATTGGCCAAACCGTTCGCCGCCTTGGCGATCAGGTCCGCCGTTGCCGGACAGACGACGACGAGATCGGCCGAGCGCGAGAGCTGGATATGCCCCATCTCGGCCTCGTCATCGAGGTCAAAGAGTTCGGTGAACACCTTTTCGCCTGACAGCGCGGAAACCGACAGCGGCGTGACGAATTCCTGCCCGCCCTTCGTGACGATCGCGCGCGTGCCGATCCCGCGCTTGCCGAGCGTGCGGATCAGTTCGAGGCTCTTGTAGGCCGCTATGCCGCCGCCAATGACGAGGAGAATGCGCTTTTGCGTCATGAACAGGCCGGTTCCCGCAACATTTGCGTTCCTTATGCCAGACAAACCTGAAGAAACCGATGCTGCGACGCATCAAATAAGGTGAATTTCCGTTGAACTCCGGGCTCCGCTCAGGCGGCCTGCTTGCAGGGGTCGCCGATCACCCGGACCCGGTGCGCCCGTCTGCGGCCAATCTCGATCAGGAAGTCCGGACACGATAACATGCGCTCCGCGCCCGCAAGGACGGCCTCGTCCCTTCCGGCCTCTCGGACAGGGAACAGCCGCACCTGCGGCGCGTTCGCCGACCGGTCGCCCGGCGCGTGAACGCGGACGTCGGCATGGGCTACGCTCGCGACGTGAAGAACCGAAAAGATGGCCGCGGCAATTGCGCCGATCAGCGTCAGGATCCGGTCCGGCGTTAACAGTCTTCTAACCATGGTCCGAAGCTAGAGCGCTTCGTAAGGCGACGCGAGCGTGTTCGCGGATCAGGCGACCGGGCTTCGCCTCATTGGGTAACGAGGGTCAGGAAACCGATCAGGGACAGGACGAGGATGAAGCCGAACCAGCCCCACCAGGGGGCAAACCGTTCCCTCGGCGGTGGCGGCGCGGGCGTCGCCGCCTCGAGAAGCGCCCGCTCCATGAGGTCCATCATCTTCGGCAGCTTTTTCAGCCGGTCGGCCACCTCGCGAACATTATCCCGGACGAGCTTTGCTGCGCCGGCAGGCCCGAACGCCTCTCGCACCCAGGTTTCGACGATCGGCTCCGCCGCATGCCAGATATTGTGCACCGGATCGATATTGCGCGCGACGCCCTCCACTTGAACCATGGTCTTCTGCAACAGGACGAGTTCAGGGCGCAGGTGCATGCCGAACTGGTGGGTGTAATCCAGCAGTTGCAGGAGGAGCCGCGCCATCGAGACTTCCTCGGCAGGCCGGCCATAGATCGGCTCGCCAACGGCACGCAGCGCCTGCGCAAAATCATCGACGGACTTGTGCGCCGGAACATAGCCTGCCTCGAAGTGAACCTCGGCAACGCGCCGATAGTCCCGCTTGATGAAGCCCCAGAGGATCTCAGCCAGGAACCGCCGCTCCATCGGTCCGATCCGCCCGACAATGCCGAAATCGACAAGGGCGATCCCGCCGTCCGGCGTCACGATCATGTTGCCTTCGTGCATGTCGGCATGAAACACGCCGTGCCGGATCGCATGCGTCAGGAAGCCTTGCGTCACCTTGTTGGCGAGCGCCTTGCGGTCGGCGACGCCATCGAGCGCGCCAGGCGCGGTCAGCGGCGTTCCGTCGATCCAGGTCGTTGTCAGCACGCGCTTGCCGGTCCGCTCCCAGTCGACCGAAGGGACGCGGAAGAAACCGTCAGGCCCGTTCAGTTCGCGCATCTCGTCTGTCGCGCCGGCTTCGAGCGTCAGGTCGAGTTCCTTCTCCATGCTTTCAGAAACGGTCTGCACGAAAGCGACAGGTTCAAGACGGCGGCTCTCGGCAGAGCGCGCTTCGACCTCGCGCGCGGCCCGCTGCATCGCGCGCAATTCGTTCCGGATGCGCCCTTCGACGCCGGGGCGCAGGATCTTCACGGCCCTTGCGCCGCCTGCCGTTTCGAGCCGGTGCACCTGCGCAATCGAGGCCGCAGCGACCGGCGCGCCGAGCCCGGCGAACAGCCTGTCAGCCTCTGCTGCGCCAAATTCCGCGGCCAGCGCCTTCTTGGCCTCCGCCATCGGGAAGGGCGGCAACTGGTCCTTCAGGCGCGAGAGGTCGCTCGTCGTCTCGACGCCGAAGACATCCGGCCGCGTCGCCACGAACTGGCCGAGCTTGATATAGGCAGGGCCTAGCTGTTCGAGCGCCCTTGCAAGCCGTTCGCCCGGACGCCCGCGCGCGCCGCCCATCACGAGCCGCACGAACCTTCCGGCAAACCTCGCAGGGCCCGGCAAGCGGGCCTTGTAGTTCTCCGGCAGGACGACGTCGTGCCGCGCAAGCGAGACGCCGGCGCGCAGGAGGCGTCGGTAATCGGCGAGGGCCCGCATCATCAGATGGCCCAGCCTGTGTGCAGCGCGGCGATCCCGCCGGAAAAATTGGCGATCCTGACCTGTGAAAATCCCGCCGCCTCGATCTCGCGGGCGAATGCGTCCTGCTTCGGAAAGCGCCGGATGGATTCGATGAGATACCGGTAGCTCGCCCGGTCGCCCGCGATCAGGCCGCCGAGCGGCGGAATGACCGCAAAGCTGTAGGCATCATAGGCGCGCTGGAAGAGCGGTGCGGTCATGTGGGAAAACTCGAGCACGGCGAGCCGCCCGCACGGCTTCAGGACGCGGCGAAACTCGGCGAGCGCCCGGGCCCGGCCGACGACATTGCGAATGCCGAACGCGATGGTCAGGGCATCGGCCGTCCGGTCCGGGAACGGCAGCGCCTCGGCATCCCCGCAGACCCAGTCGATCCGGCCATGATAGGCCGCCATGTCGCCGCGTGCCTTGCCCGCCGCGAGCATCGCGTCATTGATGTCGCAGACGATGGCTCTGGCCGACGGATTTGCACCCTGCCTGCGGGCGACGCGGTCGGCGCGATCGACAAAGCCCCTCGCCAGGTCGCCCGTCCCGCCTGCCACATCGATCAGCGTCTCGCCCGGACGCGGGTTCAGCCGCGCCATCGTGTCGGCTTTCCACAGGCGGTGCACGCCGGCCGACATGAGGTCATTCATCAGGTCGTAGCGCGAGGCAACCGACCGGAAGACGCCCTTGACGCGGGCGACCTTCTCGCCCGGGCTGACATCTTCAAATCCGAAGCTGACATCTTGGTCTTGGGAGGCGGGATCTGTCATCGCGCCGGACCATATAGGCGAGGCCTCAACAAAGCCATAAGCCGGTTTGCCGCGCCCCGGCGGGCCGGGTCAGCGCGGCGTCAGGATGCTCTGCATCAGGAGCACGCCGAAATTCTCGGCTGCGGCGGGATGGCTGGCCCGCAGGTCGGCGAGGGCCGCCTCAGACCGGTCATTCGAGGCGAGGATGACCCGCCCGTCCCGCCGCCCAAGCTCGAGGCTGCCGATATAGGTCGTCCGCCCGGCCACGACATCGAACCCGCCATAAGTCGCTTCCGCCTGCGGCACCTTCCGGTTGCAGGTCATGTTGCGGACGAAATAGCGTCCGGGGATCATCTCCTTGACGAAAACCCGGTCACTGTTGCGGACATTGTAGGTCCCTTCGCCGCCCCCGAGGATCGTGTCGCTGAAGGCGAGCGTCTCGACGAGGAAGAACTCGCCCGCCTCGTTGCGCTGGTGCAGGTCGACCGTCACGTTGCGGCAGCCGTCGACATCGGCCTGGAAGGCGATGGCCGCAGCCGGCTGCGGCCTCGCCGGTGCCGTCGCGCACGCGGCGAGCGACAGCGCCGCGATGAAGAAAATGCTCTCCTGTCTCATGCCGGTGGGTCCCCTCACGCTGGCTTCGAGGCCTCCCTCACACCCCTGCCAGAAAAGCGGATCAGGCCCGCGGCGTCAATTTCATTCGCCTTGCGGGGCTCCGTTCAGGCATAGGCCGACAGGACATCGTCGATCGTGCGCTCCAGATCCCGCAGGCTCGACACCTCGGCCATGACGGAGCAGTAAGGCCGGTATTTCGGCAACAGGCTGTCGCCGGTTCCCCAGAGCGCCTTCTGCTCCGGCGAGAGCCAGATCGTGCGCTTCGCCCGTGTGGTCATCTCGGCAAACAGGTCGAGCCGCCCGTCGCCATAGTTCGAGCGCCCGTCGCCCAGCACGAGCAAGGTCGTGCGCCGGTCGATTGCCCCGTCATGGTTCATGCGCAGGTCCGACAGGGCCTGCCCGTAATCGGTCGAGGACATGCCGATCGTCCTGACAATGCGGTCCATGCCGGCCGCGAGCCCATGTGTCTCGAACACCTCGCCGACATCCTCCAGCCGCCCGGAAAAGGCGAAGGTCCGGACCTCCGGCACAACATCGCGGAAGGCGAACACGAGCATCAGCAGGAAACGGACATATTGGGAGACCGAGCCCGACACGTCGCAGACGAGCACGAGTTTCGGCCGGTCCCTGCGCTTCGACTTCCAGACGAGGTCGAACGGGACCCCGCCAAGGCCGGCATTCGCCCGCAAGGTCCGGCGCAGGTCGAGCTGGCCGGTAGCGGTCTTGCGCCGCCGCCTCGAATATTTGGTCGCAAGCCGCCTCGCGATCTTCTCAACAAGCGCCTGCAGGCGCTCCAGCTCGTGCTGCGTGATCCTGTCGAGGCGCTTTTCGGCGAGGGCCTCGTCGCGGAACTGTTCCGTCGCTCCCCTGCCGAACACGGCGAACTGAGCCTCGGCATGGCTGCGCGCCCGGACCATGGCCGCGCGCCGCGCCGCCATCAGCGCCGCCGCTTCGGCCTCGTCGGTTTCGCCATGTCCCTGAAGGCGCCGGACGAGCGCAGCCTGCAGGGCGTCCCCGCCCATCGCCTTCATCATCTTCTGGACATAATAGGGAACCTGCGTGGAGAACCGCATGTCGGCCAGGTTTGCCTCATTGCCAGCCGCTTCGATCGCCATGGCAATCGCCGCCTCGTCACCAGACTCTATCAGCGAACGCAGGCCGTCTGACGTCTCGCCCGCCTTTTTGGCCGTTTCGGGCCGAGCGTGGCCCTGGGGCGAGCGCCGGAAGAACAGGTCGAACAAATGGTCATGGGTCGCCTTCTCGTCCGGACTTTTCGCAAGGACGAGGCCCAGGGTGTCTCGCAGCCGGACCCGGTCGCCATAGCCGACAAGCTGCATGGCATTGGCCGCGTCGATCGCCTCGCTCGTCGAGACCCGGACATCCGAGGCCCGCAGGGCGCGGATGAAATCGGCCAGCGTCCGCGCCGTCATGGCGTGACGGCGGCCCTGACGAGCTTGCCGAGTTTCGGGGCGACCGAGCCGATATCGCTCTCATGCTTGAGGAGCACGTTCAGCGTGTCCCGCACCATGGCCTCGCCGAGCCCGTCGGCATGCATGAGCAGGAGCGTGCGCGCCCAGTCGACCGTCTCGGCAATCGAGGGACGCTTGCGCACATCCTCCTCGCGCAGCGACTGCACGAACGCCACGAGCTGCGCCATCAGCCGGGCATCGATGCCCGGGACCCGGGCGCTGACGATCGCCCGCTCGCGCGCGGCATCCGGAAAGCCGATATGCAGGTGCAGGCACCGCCGCTTCAGGGCATCGCCAAGCTCGCGAACATTGTTCGACGTGAGGATCACGAGCGGCGGCACCTCGGCGCGTATGGTGCCGATCTCCGGCACGGTGACCTGGAAATCCGACAGCACTTCGAGCAGGAACGCCTCGAACGCCTCGTCACTCTTGTCGACCTCGTCTATCAGGAGGACCGAGCCTGTCGCCTGCCGCATCGCCTTCAGAAGCGGGCGCGGCTCGAGGAAAGTCTCGGAAAAGAACAGGTCCTCGAACCCGCCGAGCTTGCCATAGGCCGCTTCCAGCGTCTCCGCCCCGTCCATGACCTCGCCCAGCTTCTCCTTGAGGAGCTGGGTGTAGAGAAGCTGCTTGCCGTATTTCCACTCATAGAGCGCCTTGCCCTCGTCGAGCCCCTCATAGCATTGCATCCGGATGAGCGGCACGGACAGGAAGCGCGCCATGGATGCGGCGAGGTCGGTCTTGCCCACGCCGGCCGGGCCTTCGATCAGCACCGGCTTGCGCAGGTGGTGGGCGAGCCAGACGGCCGTCGAGATCTGCGGCGTCGAGATATAGCCGACAGCGGCGAGGCCGTCGGTCACGGCCTCGACCGAGGACAGGCGCTCGTAGCCGGTTGCGGCGGAAGGACGGTTTCCAGACATGGGCCTTGGCTACGCGAGGCTGGCCCGAAGGGCAATCGTGCCGAAGGGGAAAGCCGCGAGGCGGCGTTGCATTGGCAGGTCAATTCGGCCATACAGCGCCTCGTCGGAGCGTGGCGCAGCCCGGTTAGCGCACTAGTCTGGGGGACTAGGGGTCGTGGGTTCGAATCCCGCCGCTCCGACCATTCGCAGCCGTTTCGCGCCAGCGAATGATTTGATCCAGTGGATCAAATCAAGGCGAAGAATGCCCCGGCAGGGGCTGTATCCTGCCGAAATCTATCACCCGTTTCGCGCCAGCGAATGATTGGATTCAGTGGACCAAATCAGGGCGGAAAACGTCCCCGGCAGGGGGCCGCATCTCACCGAAATTTGTTCTCCGCTTCGTGCGAGCCAGCCAGCAAACCCGTCCTGCCGGCCGACTCAGGCCGCTCTCTGCGCGCGCACCTCGTCGAGGCGGCGCTTCAGGTCCGACATCTCGAAGAGCACGTCTTTCAGCCGGTCCGGCGACCCGGTTGCGGCAACGGCCCCTGCATTCAGGACGAAGGCGTCCCGCACCTGGTTCTGCAGCGAACGGGCCGGGCTCTCGGACGCCTCCGGAACATGTCCCGGATGGCTCGCGACCATCAGCCGGGCCGTGCCGCGCAGGACGGCCTCGACGCCCTGTTCGGCGATCAGGGTCTTGGCCCCTTTCAGCGTCATGCCGCGCGTGTGGACAAGCGTCTGGATCGCCCGCAGCGCATCCATGTCCTCGGGCCGGAACATGCGGCGGCCGTCGGCCCGCTTGATCGGCTTGATGTATTTCGGGAACTTGCCCTCCCAGTAACGCAGCACATGCGCCTGCAGGCCAAGCTCGCCTGCCGCCTCGCCGATCGATTTCAGGGCGTCGGCAGACTTGTCCTTGCGTAGGCGAACGGCGGTCATGGGCAGTGTCTCCTCTTGTGTCTCATGCCTGGCTCTTGTCGACCCGGTCCTTGAGCATCGGCGAGGAGCGGAACGTGGCCACGCGCCGGGCGCTGATTTCGGCTTCTATGCCGGTCTTGGGATTGCGTCCCTCGCGGGCGGATTTTTCCCGCACGACAAAGTTCCCGAATCGGGAGAGCTTCACGACACCATTCTTCTGCAGGGCGTCACCGATCAGTTCGATCGTGCGGTCGAGCAGGTCTGAGCAGTCCTGCCGGGTCAGACCGACCTCGTGCACAAGGGACTCGGTCACTTCGGCGCGGGTCAGGGTCTTGTTGGCCACAGGCATCTCCATTGGTTAAGAATTAGCGCGCAAACCTTAATGGATTGCTACATTTTGAACAGGGCCGCTCCCCAGGTGAAGCCGCCGCCCATGGCTTCGATCAGCACCGTGTCGCCCGGCCTGATCCGCCCGTCCCGCACGGCTGTGTCGAACGCGAGCGGGATCGAGGCGGCCGACGTGTTGCCGTGCATCGACACGGTCGTCACGACCCGGCCCTCGGGAATGTCCAGCTTCTTCGCGACGCCGTCGAGGATGCGCTGGTTCGCCTGGTGCGGCACGAACCAGTCGACATCGCCGATGCCGAGCCCCGCCGCCGCCAGCACTTCCTCGATCGCCGACGAGATATTCGCCACGGCATGCTTGAAGACCTGCGGCCCGTTCATGCGGACATGCCCGACCGTCCCGGTCGACGACACGCCGCCATCGACATGCAGGAGGTCGGCCTTGCGCCCGTCGGTCCGGATCAGGTGCCCGATCACGCCGTCGATCGTGCCGTCGGGCACCTCTCGCGCCGCCAGCACGACCGCGCCGGCACCATCGCCAAAGAGGACGCAGGTCGACCTGTCCGTCCAGTCGAGCAGCCGGGTGAAGGTTTCCGCGCCGATCACCAGCGCGGTCGAGAACGAGCCAAGGCGCAGGAAACTGTCGGCGGTTGCGAGGGCGAAGACGAAGCCCGAACAGACCGCCTGGATGTCGAAGGCCGCACCCCGCGTGATGCCGAGCTTTTCCTGGATGATCGCGGCGGTCGCCGGAAACGTCCTGTCGGGCGTCGTCGTCGCCACGACGACGAGGTCGATGTCGGCAGCGGACACGCCCGCCATCTCCATCGCGCGCCACGCCGCCGCCGCGCCGCGGTCCGAGGTCAGCTCGCCCTCGGCAGCGACATGCCGGGTGCGGATGCCGGTGCGCTCGCGGATCCATTCGTCGGACGTGTCGACGAGCGTGCTCATCTCCTCGTTCGTCATGACGCGGGCGGGAAGGCAGGAACCGACGCCGGTGATCTTCGATATGCGCCTCGTCATGCCGACGCCTGCGGTTCTTCGGGCCGTTCGGAGATCTCGGCGATCCGGGCAAGGCCGGCGGCAACCTCTTCCTTGTACTGGCTCGCCGCGAGATTGGCCGCGAGCGTCAGGGCGGTTGCGATGCCGTCGGCATCCGCCCCGCCATGGCTCTTGACGACGACGCCGTTGAGGCCGAGCAGAACGCCGCCATTGACATTGCTCGGGTTCATCTTGGCGCGCAGCTTGCGCAGGCCCGGGGCGGCGAGCACGGCGCCCATCTTCGAGCGGATGTCCCTTGTCAGCGCCTCGCGCAGGTAGGACGCGACGAGCCGCGCCGTGCCCTCGGCCGCCTTCAGCGCGACATTGCCGGAAAAGCCGTCCGTGACGATGACATCGACCGTGCCGGCCGAGATGTCGTCGCCTTCGACGAAACCGTGATAGCTGATCCCGAGCGCCGCGCTCGACAGGATGTCGGCGGCCGCCTGCAGGTGTCCGTGCCCCTTGGAATCCTCCGATCCGATGTTCAGGAGCCCGACCGTGGGCCTCGCCTTGCCGGTCACGGCGCGGGCATAGGCCTCGCCCATCACGGCAAAGGTCACGAGCTGCGGGGCGTCCGCCTCGAGATTGGCGCCGACATCGAGCACGACGCTCGTCCCGGCCATGGTCGGCCACAGCGCCGTCATGCCGGGCCGGTGAACGCCCGGCATCTTGCGCAGCAGCATCATCGAGATCGCCATCAGGGCCCCGGTATTGCCTGCCGAGAAGGCGGCCTGCGCCTCTCCCGCCTTCACGGACTCGATGGCATTCCACATGCTGCTGCCGCGCGCCTTGCGCAGGGCCTGCGAGGGCTTGTCGTCCATGCGCACGGCGATCTCGCTGTGCCGGATCTCGCTCTGCCGGGCGAGGACCGGGGCGGCGGCGAGCAGCGGCCGGATCGCCGCCTCGTCGCCGTGCAGGAGAAACCGCACGTCCGCGCGCTTGCGGCAGAATTCGGCCAGTCCGTCGATCACGACGCCGGGGGCCGCATCGCCGCCCATCACGTCGACCGATATGCAAACGTCCGTGCTCAAGCTCTCAAACACTCCCTCGGCCGCTCCGGCAGACGCGCACATACGCGCGTCACGCACAAGTGTCCGGCGTTTCCCTGCCTATAGGACAGGCCAGTTTGCCTGTCCCGCCAGAATTTGTCCGTCCGGCGCCTCCTGCAGCGCTGTCTCTGCTGCGAGGATGTAGACAGCGAGTTGGCGCTCGTGTCCATGCGCGAGCCCGTTGCGCCGGATCACGTCCTCAAGCGGCCCGGTCCCGCCGGCGGCCAGCGCCGCATCGAAACTGCGCGCAAGGCCGTAGAACCGCTCGCCGAGCCCGCGCACCTTGCGACTGATCGTCGTGTCGCCGGTCCCGGTTTCCCGCAGCGCATGGTCGAAGCCCGAAAAAATCTGCGCCTGCAGCGCCTCGGCGAGGGCCGTCCCGCCGTCTCCGGCGCTGCGCAGACGCCGCAGGAAGAGCGTGCCGTGCACGGCGACCTGCTCGAAGCGTCCCTCGAGGGTGTCCTCGCCGAGCCCCGCCTCGTAAAGGGCGGGACGGAGCGCGGCAGACATCACCGAGCCATAGGCCGCCCGGGCGGCCCGCTGCCGCTGCCGGCGCGACGGCGCGATCAGGTCGATCAGGCCCACGGGACGCTGCCTTCTGTCACTTGCCATGTCCCCGCTTGTTTCGTTAGCAATGCGAACTGAACAGGAGTTTGACATGTTCCGATACGCCATCCTTGCCGCGCTTGCCAGTGGCCTTGCCGGAACGCTCATGGCCGGATGCTCGCCGATCCGCGAGTATCACGGCTATTTCCCGGACGAGGCGCAACCGAACGAGATCGCGCCCGGCGAGGATACGCGATCGACGGTTCTTGCCCGCCTCGGCACGCCGTCCACGAAGAGCATATTCGACGAGAAGACCTGGTTCTACATCTCATCCACGCACGAGAGTTTCGCCTTCTTCCAGCCAAGGGTGACCGAGCGCAAGGTCGTCGCGATCCGGTTCGGCGAGGACGATGTCGTCGATGAACTCGTCGAATATGACGCAAGGGACGGCCAGCTCCTGCAATACGCCGCCCGGGAGACGCCGACGCGCGGGCGGGAGCTCGGCCTGCTCGAACAGCTCTTCGGCAATGTCGGCACCGTCCGCCTGCCAGGCACCGACGAGGTGGCGCCCGGACAGACCGGGCCGTGACCCCTGTGAGGAAAACTGGCGGCAGCGCGAATATTCTGACATATTCGTGATAGGCTTGCCTCCGGAAGGCAGGCACATAGGTTCAGGTATTCAATCACGGCAGAACGGGTCTGCGGGGGGAACGCCCGGAACCGGTCATGCATGCCGGCAATCAGGCCCGGCCACGCCCGGCCGAAAACGACAGGGATCGCCATGCGAACGTCTCCGCGTCCAATCTGTGCCGCCATCCTCGCGGGGCTGGCTGCCTTCGCGGCAAGCGCGCAGGGCGGCGGACCCGCAAGCGTCTTCGTCGCGCCTGTGACCGAACAGGCCTTCTCCGAACGGGTCGAGGCCATCGGCACGCTCGCCCCCAAGGAGCGCGTCGAGCTCAGCGTCAATGTCGCTGACCGCGTCACCGGCGTCTATTTCGAGGACGGCCAGCGCGTCGAGAAGGGCCAGACCCTGCTCACCCAGGCCCAGCGCGAACAGCTCGCTGCCATCGAGGGGGCCGAGGCCACGGCCCGGGAAGCCTTCCGGATCGTCGAGCGGATGCGCCCGCTCGTCGAGGACGGCGTCGTCTCGGAACTCGAATTCGACGAGGCCAAGCGCAATTACCAGGTCGCCCAGTCGGAGCTAGCCTCGGTCCAGTCCCGCCAGCGCGACCGCGTCCTCGTCGCGCCCTTTTCCGGCGTGCTCGGCTTCCGGCAGGTCAGCGTCGGGGCCTATCTCAATCCCGGCACCCCCGTCGCCACGCTGATCGATGACAGCGAGATGCTGCTCGACCTCGCCATTCCGGCGAGCTTCCTCTCCTCTGTCGCGCCCGGCGTCGAGATCTCGGCGACAACCAACGCCTTCCCGGGGGAAACCTTCGAGGGCTCGCTCATCAGCGTCAACAACGAGATCGACCCCGTCACGCGCTCGCTGCGCGTCCGCGCCGTGCTGCCGAACCCGGACCGCAGGCTGAAGCCCGGCCTGTCCATGAGCGTGACCCTGTTCACCTCCCCGCACACCGGACTGGCCGTGCCGGAAGGGGCCATCGAACCGATCGGCTCGAAGTCCTTCGTCTATGCCGTCGAACGCACGCCCGAAGGTCCGGTTGCCCGGCGCCGCGAGGTCACGCTCGGCATCCGCACGCGCGGCACCGTCGAGATCGTCAGCGGACTGCAGCCAGGCGACCAGGTCGTATCCGAGGGCCTGATCCGGATCCGCGACGGTGCCCCCGTGACCATCGAGGAAAACCTCTTCCCCTCGACGGGCGAGGCGGTCAGCGTCGCGGCCGAAACCCTGCCCGACGCCCAGGCCGTCCGGTAGCGTCCGATGGTCCTGTCCGACGTCTCCGTCAAGCGGCCGGTCTTTGCCTCGGTTCTCGCGCTGCTTCTCATCATTTTCGGCCTCGTCGCCTTCAGCCGCCTGCCGCTGCGGGAATATCCGGACATCGATGCGCCGATCGTCTCGATCGACACCAACTATCCCGGCGCATCGGCGAGTGTCGTCGAGACCCGGATCACGCAGATCCTCGAGGACCAGATTTCCGGCGTCGAGGGCATCCGGGTCATCGAGTCCAATTCGAGCGACGGGCGCTCCCGCATCAGCATCGAGTTCGACATCGACCAGGACATCGATGTCGCGGCGAACGACATACGTGACAGGGTGTCCGGCGTCGCCGACCAGTTGCCGCCGGATGCCGACCCGCCGGAAGTGTCCAAGGCCGACGCAAGCGACGATGTCATCGTCTGGCTGAACCTTGCGAGCGACAGCCTGACAACGGCCGAACTGTCCGACTATGCCGAGCGTTTCCTCGTCGACCGGTTCTCGGCGATTGACGGGGTGGCCCGCGTCCGCGTCGGCGGCTCTCGCAACTATGCCCTGCGGGTATGGATCGACCGGCGCGCCCTTGCCGCCCGCGGCCTGACCGTTGCCGACATCGAGCGGGCCCTGCGCAGCGAGAATGTCGAATCGCCCGCCGGCAGCATCGAGAGCGCAACGCGGACCTTCACCGTCCGGCTCGACCGCTCCTTCCGCTCGCCGTCCGACTTTGCCAGCCTCGTCCTCGTCGAGGGCGAGGACGGCTATCTCGTCCGTCTCGGCGACGTGGCCCGCGTCGAGCGCGGCACCGAGGAAGACCGCAACATGTTTCGCGGCAATGGCGTGCCCATGGTCGGCCTCGGCATCGTCAAGCAGTCGACCGCCAATACGGTCGATGTCGCCGTGCAGGCGCGCGCCCTCGCCGACCAGATCAACGCGACGCTGCCCGCAGGCATGGGCATCTATCGCAGCTTCGACAGCGCCGTCTTCATCGAGGCGTCCATCCGCGAGGTCTATCTCACGCTCGCCATCGCGGTCGGCCTCGTCACGCTCGTCATCTTCATCTTCCTCGGCAGCCTCCGCTCGACGCTGATCCCCGCGGTCACGGTTCCGGTCTCGATCACGGCGACCTTCATAGCCCTCTATGCCCTCGGCCTGTCGATCAACCTCCTGACCCTGCTCGCCCTCGTGCTCGCCATCGGCCTGGTTGTCGATGACGCCATCGTCGTGCTCGAGAACATTCACCGGCGCATGGAGGAAGAGGGCGAAACCCCGCTCGTGGCCGCCTATCGCGGCAGCCGACAGGTCGCCTTTGCCGTCGTCGCGACGACCATGGTGCTCATCTCGGTGTTCATCCCGATCACCTTCCTCGGCGGCGATGTCGGCCGGCTGTTCTCCGAATTCGCCCTCACCATGTCGGCGGCCGTCGCCTTCTCGAGCCTGATCGCGCTCACCCTCTCGCCCATGCTCGCCTCCAAGGTGCTGAAGGCCGAGGAACGCAAGACCATCCTCAACCTCATTCCCCGCGCGGCCAATGCCGTCTTCAACGGCCTGAAGCGCGGCTATGGCTGGATCGTCGGCGGGCTCATCCGCTGGCCTGCCATCGTCCTCGTCATCATGGGCGGCTTTCTCTATGGCGGCTTTGTCGCCTACCAGAGCCTTGAATCCGAATATGTCCCGACAGAGGACCGGGGCTCCTTCTTTGTCCAGATCCGCGGTCCGGAAGGCGCGTCCTTCTCCTACATGGAACGCTACATGGACGAGATCGAACGCCGCCTCCTGCCCAAGATCGAATCGAAGGATCTCGACCGCATTCTCGTCCGCGCGCCCGGCTTCGGCAGTTCGGCGTTCAACCAGGGCTTCGTCGTCGTCAATCTCGGCGACTGGGGCACCCGCCGCCCGGCAGACGAGATCATCAGCGAGGTCAACCGCGAACTGTCGGACCTGCCGGGCATTCGCGCCTTCGCCGTCATGCGCCAGGGCCTCGGGGGCGGCCAGGGCAAGCCGGTCCAGTTCGTCATCGGCGGGCCGTCCTATGAGACGCTGACCGAATGGCGCGACACTTTTGTCGAGGCCCTCCAGACGGCGGACATCGGCCTCATCGACATCGACTGGGACTACAAGGAGACCCAGCCGCAGTTCCGCCTCGACATCGACTATGCCCGCGCCGCCGATCTCGGCGTGACCGTCGCCGATGTCGGCGCCACCCTGCAGACCATGCTCGGCTCGCGGCGCGTCACGACCTATCTCGAGAATGGCGAGGAATATGACGTCATTCTCGAAGGCCTGCGTGAGGACCAGTCGACCCCCGCCGACATCCAGAACATCTTCGTCCGGTCGTCCCGCTCGGGCGAGCTTGTCCCGCTCGCCAGCCTCGTCAATATCCGCGAGGCCGCCGACAGCCCGTCGCTCAACCGCTACAACCGGGTGCGCGCGATCACGATCGAGGCCGGGCTCGAGCCTGGCGTTCCCCTCGGCACGGCGCTCGACAACATGCTGGAGATTGCCGGCGAGGTCCTGCCGGACGAGGCGGTCTATGACTTCAAGGGCCAGTCGCTTGACTTCCGCTCGTCGGGCTCCTCGATCCTCTTCGTCTTCGCCGTGGGCATCCTCATCGTCTTTCTCGTGCTCGCCGCGCAGTTCGAGAGCTATGTCCACCCCTTTGTCATCATGCTTTGCGTGCCGCTCACGCTCGGCGGCGGGGCCATGGGCCTCTGGCTCTCCGGCGAGACGCTGAACCTCTACACCCAGATCGGCCTCATCATGCTCGTCGGCCTCGCCGCGAAGAACGGCATCCTGATCGTCGAGTTCGCGAACCAGTTGCGCGACGAGGGCAAGGACTTCGACACCGCCCTGCGCGAGGCGACGCTGGCCCGTTTCCGGCCGATCCTGATGACCGGGCTGACCACGGTTGCCGGCGCCCTGCCGCTCATCCTGTCAAGCGGGGCGGGGTCCGAAACCCGCCAGGCCATCGGCGCCGTCATCTTCTATGGCGTGATCGCGGCGACCTTCGTGACCCTGCTCGTCATCCCGCCGGCCTACAGCGTGTTCGCCCGCAAGACGACCTCGCCCGGCCATGTCGCCCGCCGCCTCGAAGCCGAAGCCGACGGTCCGCTCGAACCGGCCGCATCGCCCGCCGAATAGGCTGCCTGAAGGGGCTTGCTTGTGGACCCAGGGACACTGGTCGGAGCGAGAGGATTCGAACCTCCGACCCTCTGGTCCCAAACCAGATGCGCTACCAGACTGCGCTACGCTCCGGCCTACCGGTCTATACATCCCGGTCCGGAACACAAGCGCTGTCTGCACGAACGCGGCGGCCCGCGCCGTTTGCCCCCTCAGCCGTCTGCGACGACCAGCGCGACGTGCAGGCCCTTGCGGCCCTCTTCGACAATGCCGCTCAGCCGGTCGCCGGTCGCTGCCCCTTCGAGCCCGGCCCGGCGCAGGGTGACGATATGCAGGAAGATGTCCTCCTCCGTGCGCTCGCGCTGCACGAAACCATAGCCCTTGGTCTGGTTGAACCATTTCACGATCAGCGTTTCCGGCGCAAGATCCTCCGCCTCGGCGAGCACGGCCACCCTCGCCCGCTCCATCTCGACGATCTCGGTGACCTGCCAGCCGGCCGGGCGCTCGACGATGTCGCAGGTGATCGCCGCGCCCTCGTCGGCAATCGACTCGCCATATTTGCGCAGGCAGCTCACATGCAGCAACACATCGCCCGACAGCCCCGGCGTGTCCGGCGGCACGATGACGAAGCCGTAGCCCTTGGCCGGGTCGAACCATTTGACGTGACCGGTGATGCGCCGCGTCTCCTCGGCAGGCTCTTCACCTTGGCGTTGAACAAGTTCCGGCATCGGTCTCAGCTACCCCTAAGAGAAGAGGGATAGAATCTTTGGCTGCGGCTGTCATCATTCAGTTGCGCCTGCAGGTGCAATTGGCAGCGGCCCTGGCAGTCCCTAGGGGAGTCGAACCCCTCTTTTCAGGTTGAAAACCTGACGTCCTAACCGATAGACGAAGGGACCGCGCTGGGCGTGAACGTGCGATATAGCGAGATGCCCCGGCCCATGCAAGCACCTTTAGGCGCTGGACTCGGCCCCGTCGATTAGCTCGAACTGCGCGGTCCGCCGGCCGTTCCACTCATTGGTTTTCAGGCGGCCAGCCAGATGCATCCGCCCGCCCCGCCGGATCGCGTCGCCAAGCGGCGTATCGGCCGCCCGCCAGGCCATGCCCTCCAGGCGCCCGCTTGCGTCCTCGGCGGCAAATTTCAGGTGCTGTTCCCCGACAATTCGTGACCATGTGACGCTCGCATCCTTGACCGCGAAGACCGGTTCCGGGGCTCCGGCCCCGAACGGTCCGGTCTTCGCGATCATGTCGACGAGTTCCGGTGTCGCCGCGCCGGGGGCCAGGATCGCGTCAACCTGCAGCCCGCGCGCGGCCGCAAGCGCTTTGCTCTCCCGCCGCAGGCGGGCACCCAGCCAGTCGGCAAATCCGGCGATCTGGCAAGGCTCGAGGCTCAGTCCGCCCGCCATGGCATGGCCTCCGCCGGAGACGATCACGCCTTCGCGCGCAGCGGCGGCAATCGCATCGCCGATATTCACGCCGCGCACCGACCTGGCAGACCCCTTGGCCACAGGCCCGAGCCCGTCGCCCCAGCCGATGACAACGGCCGGCAGGTGGAACCGGTCCTTCAGCCGCCCGGCCACGATGCCGATGACGCCCGGATGCCAGCCTTCGCCGGAGGCGACGATGGCTGCCATGTCCGGGGCCTTCTGCAAGGCCCGTTCGGCCTGAAGGACCGCCGCCTCCAGGATCGCCGCCTCGACCGCCTTGCGCGCGTCATTGAGGGCGTGCAGCCGCTCGGCAAGCGCGATCGCCTCGCTCCGGTCGTCGGTCGCCAGCAGCTTCGCGGCAAGCCACGGGTCGCCGATCCGCCCGCCCGCATTCAGGCGCGGACCGAGCATGAAGGTCGCATGGTAGACCGTGCCGATCTCGCCGATGCCGGAGACGTCGGCAAGCGCGCGCAGGCCCGGATTGCCGCCCTGCCCCATCACTTTCAGGCCCTGGATCGCGAACGCCCGGTTGACGCCGGTCAGGGGCGCCACGTCGCACCGCGTGCCGAGCGCGCAGAGGTCGAGCCAGGCCATGAGGTCCGGATAGGTGTCTGACGGCGGCGCGACGCGGCGCGTCCGGGCAAGCCGGTTCACAGCTGCGGCGAAGACGAAGGCGACCCCCGCCCCGGCGAGGTGGCCCTGCCCGGACCGGCAGTCCGGCCGGTTCGGATTGACGAGCGCGGCGCAGGCCGGAATGTCGCCGTGCATCAGGTGATGGTCGAGCACGATGACCGGCAGGCCGATCCGGTCCGCCTCGGCGAGCGCTTCGCGCGCCGCTGCGCCGCAATCCACCGTTATGACAAGGTCCGAGCCGGTTTCCTTCAGGTGCCGGAAGGCGTCCGGCGATGGCCCGTAGCCCTCGGTCAGCCGGTCCGGCACGTAGAGGCCGAGCGCCTGCCCCCAGCCGCGCCAGTACCGGGCGAGGATCGCCGAGGCCGTCCCGCCATCGACATCATAGTCGGCAAACACCGTGACGCGCCGGCCGGCAACGAGCGCCTCGAGCGCCAGGGCCGCCGCCTTGTCCATGTCGGCAAAGCCGGACGGGTCCGGAAACAGGTCCCTCAGGGTCGGGGCGAGGAAGCGCTCCACCTCGTCCGGCTGCACGCCGCGCCCGGCCAGGAGCCGGCCAAGGAGGTCATTGCCGCCCATCCGCGCCGCATTGCGCCGGGCGAGCGCCTCGTCCACCGGCGCTTCCTGCCAGAACCGCTGCCCGAGCGAGTTCGACACGCCGAACAGGAAGTCCTCCCCGGGAGGGAGAGCGGGAATCGCAAGGCTCATGCCCGGGAGACTAGGCGATATTCCGCCGAGAGCGAACCCTGCGGACAAGCCCCTTGGCTGAACTCATCACCAGCGTCTCGGTATGGATATGGCCCTGGCTGACGGACACGCCCTTCAAGAGGTCGCCGCCCGTCACGCCGGTCGCGCTGAACACGGTCTCGCCGGAGGCAAGCCCGTCGAGGTCGTATGTCCTGTCGAGGTCGGCAATCCCGACGCGGGCGGCGCGCTGGCGCTCCTCGTCATTGCGGAACACGAGCCGGCCCAGCATCTGCCCGCCGACGCATTTCAGGGCCGCGGCCGCGAGCACGCCTTCCGGCGCGCCGCCCTGCCCGACATAGAGGTCGATGCCCGTCGCCGGGTCCGTCGTGTTGATGACGCCCGCCACGTCGCCGTCAGTGATGAGGGCGATCCGCGCGCCCGCCGAGCGCAGGCTCTCGATGATCTCGGCGTGCCGGGGCCGGTCCAGCACGCAGGCCGTCATGTCGCGCACGGCGACACCGCGATATTTCGCCAGCGCTGCAATGTTTTCGGCCGGCGCGGCGTCGAGGCTGACGATCCCGGCCGGATAGCCGGGGCCGATGGCAATCTTGTCCATGTAGACATCCGGCGCATGGAGCAGCCCGCCGCGCGTCGAGATCGCGAGGACGGCCAGCGCGTTCGGCATGGCCTTCGCCGTCAGGGTCGTGCCTTCGAGCGGGTCGAGCGCGATGTCGATCTCCGGGCCGGAGCCGGTGCCGACTTCCTCGCCGATGTACAGCATCGGCGCTTCGTCGCGCTCGCCCTCGCCGATGACGATCCGCCCGCGCATCCCGACCGCATTCAGCGCCGTTCGCATGGCATCGACGGCCGCCTGGTCGGCCTGTTTCTCGTCGCCGCGTCCGACCTCGTCATAGGCGGCAATCGCGGCCAGTTCGGTCACGTGCACCATGGCATCGGCGATCGCGGCGCTCAGGAGGGATTTTGTCATCTTGTCTTCCCGGTATGGTTCAGATCGTGAGTGTCTGCGCCGATTCGATGCGAATGAGGCGCGGCGTGTCCATCAGCGTGTCCCTGTCATGCAGCAAGTCCATGGCGCGCGCCACAGCCTCGCCGGAACACACATGCGTGACGATGCCGATGGGGGACGCGCCGCCGGCATCGGCGGAATCCTGCAGGAGCTGGTCGATCGACACCGACTGGCTGGCGAGCGCCTCCGACAGCGCGGCGAGCGCGCCCGGCCGGTCGGCCAGCCTCAGCCGCAGGAACCAGGCCGACCGCTCCCCGGCCGGGGCCCGCACGAACCGGCGCTCGCCATGGTGCGGCGCGCGCCCGAAGGCCGGCCGCACGCCCGGCCGGAACAGCTTGGCTATGTCGCCCATCACCGCGCTCGCCGTCGGCCCGGCGCCCGCCCCCGGCCCGGTAAACGTCACCGCGCCGAGCGGCTCGCCCTCGACGCGCACCGTGTTCAGGCTGCCATGGATCGCGGCGAGCGGATGGGCATGTTTCAGCGCCTTCGGCTCGACCCGGCAGACAACGCCCTCGTCCGTCAGAACGCCTTCGGCGATCAGCTTGATCGTGTAGCCGAGCCGGTCGGCGAATTTCAGGTCGATCAGGCCGATCCCCTCGACGCCGGAGACCTCGACCTTGCCGAAATCGACATCCGCCGAGAAGGCGATGGCCGAGAGGATGGCCGCCTTGTGCGCCGCGTCCGTGCCGGACACGTCGAGCGCCGGGTCCGCCTCGGCATAGCCGAGCGCCTGCGCCTCGGCGAGCACGTCGGCATAGTCGCGGCCCGTGGCGAGCATCTGGCTCGTCAGGAAGTTGCACGTGCCGTTGAGAATGCCGGAGACGCGGGTCACGGCGACGCCCGACAGCGAATCTCTCAACGTGCGCACAACCGGCACGCCGCCCGCCACCGCGGCCTCGAACAGGAGATCGACGCCCCTGGCCTCGGCAATCGCCGCCAGCTCCCGGCCATGATGGGCGATCAGCGCCTTGTTCGCCGTCACGACCGGCTTGCCAGCCTTCAGCGCCGCCTCCACGGCCACGCGTGCAGGGCCGTCAGACCCGCCGATCAGCTCGACGAACACGTCCGTGCCCGGGTCAACGGCGAGCGCCTCGGCGCTGTCGAACCAGGCATGGCCGTCGGTGCTCACAGGCCGGTTGCGGCTGCGGGACCGGGCGCTGACGCCCGAAATCTCGACGCGCCCCGGCAGGCGCAGCCTGTCCTGCCGGCTGACGAGATCGATGAGGCCGCAGCCCACATGGCCGAGCCCGGCAATGCCAATCCTGATGGGCACGAGGCTACCCCTTCTGCGTTGCGCTTGTCCGGGCGCTGCCTAGCGGTTTCAGGGCGTCGGGGGAAGGGTCGGCATGGCCCGGACCACGTTTCCGGGCAGGCCGTGCACGTTTCCCGGTCAGGTGGCCCCTGCCCGTGGCGGGCGGTGCGCCAGATTGACCGATGCCAGATCGCCAATGAATCTCGCCCAGACCCCGCCCGGCTGCCAGACCGTATCCATCGTCCTGCGCGCGTCCTCATCGGCGATGCCGAGGACATCGCGCGCATGGCGATAGAGGAAGGCCGTCACCCGCAAGTTGGCAATGCAGTGGACGTGCACCCTGGTTTCGCCAAGGGCTGACAGCACAGCGCAGAAACGCTCGAAGTCCGCTTCGGTCGGATTGTCGAAGGCCACCGGAATATGGATATAAGTCATGCCGAGGCTGGCAACGGTTGCAGCTTCATCCGGCAAGGCGCGTTCATGTTCGTGCAGCCCGAGGTTCACCACATGGGTCACGCCCAAGTCGCGGATCTGGCCAAGCTGCGCTTCGCTCGGCTGGCCCGATGTGGTCAGGCGCGCATCGATCCTGCGCCAGTTGTAGATGCCGGCAAGGTCGGTCATGGAAGCATCCTCGTTGATTGGATGCCCAGGCGCGCGGCGTTCAGTGTCATGTTCCCCGGTGGTGATCCACCTTGCATCGCAAGTTGCATGACACAAACAGCCCTATCACGCCTGCCCTCCCGCGAAAAGCAACCCGCCCCTACTCCGCCGCCGCTGGCGCGATTTCGCTGACGCCGCGCTTTGCGAGGAACTTCCGGACATTCCGCGCCGCCTGGCGGATGCGCTGCTCGTTCTCGACGAGCGCGATGCGGACATGGCCGTCGCCATGCTCGCCGAACCCGGCCCCCGGAGCCACCGCGACATGCGCCTCGTTGATGAGCTGCAGCGAAAACTCGAGGCTGCCGAGATGGCGCAGCTTTTCCGGGATCGGGGCCCAGGCGAACATGGACGCCGCCGGGCTCGGCACCGGCCACCCTGCGCGCGTGAAGCTCTCGACCAGCACGTCGCGGCGCGACTTGTAGATCGCCCTTGTCTCGTCGACGCAGTCCTGCGGCCCGTCGAGCGCGGCCACGGCGGCAACCTGGATCGGCGTATAGGCCCCGTAGTCGAGATAGGATTTCACCCGCGCGAGGGCGGCGACCAGCGTCTCGTTGCCGGCAACGAAGCCGATCCGCCAGCCCGCCATGGAATAGGTCTTCGACATGGTCGTGAACTCGACCGCGATGTCCTTCGCCCCGTCGACCTGCAGGATCGAGGGCGTCGGCTCCTCGAAATAGATCTCGTTATAGGCAAGGTCCGACAGGACCCAGAGCTCATGCTTCTTCGCAAACTTCACGGCGTCCTTGTAGAAGTCGAGATCACAGACCGCCGCTGTCGGGTTTGACGGATAGCAGAGCACCATGGCCGTCGGCGGCGGCACGCAATAGTGCACGGCCTTGCCGAGGTTCGACAGGTACTGTTCCGGGGTCTGCGCCGGCACGCCGCGGATCGAGGCCCCGGCAATGATGAAGCCGAAATGGTGCAAGGGATAGGACGGGTCCGGCGCGAGGATGACATCGCCGGGAGCCGAGATCGCCTGGGCAAGGTTCGCAAAGCCCTCCTTGGAGCCGAGCGTGACGATCACTTCCCGGTCCTTGTTGAGCGAGACCCCGAAGCGCCGCCTGTAATAGTCGGTCACCGCCCGGCGGAGCCCCGGAATGCCCCGCGAGGCCGAATAGCCGTTGACGTCCGGCTTGCGCGCCGTTTCGCAGAGCTTCTCGACGATATGGGCGGGAGTCGGCCGGTCCGGATTGCCCATGCCGAGGTCGATAATGTCGGCCCCGCCAGCGCGCAGGCCCGCCTTGGTGCGGTTCACCTGCTCGAAGACATAGGGCGGCAGGCGACGGATCTTGTGGAATTCGCTCGGCATGACAGGGCCCTATCGTACGGGGGGAACAACCAGTTGCGCGCGCAGGGCGGCAATCTCGGCCTCGCTCAGGAAGCCTTCGGGCATGGGCTCGAGGTCCGGCACGCGTGCGCGATAGGGGGCCATCATCGCGACAAGGTCGCTCTCGCTGTAGGGCGACACCGCCGCGCGCGGGTCTTCGGTCAGCGTGCGCCGGGCGGCAGCAATCTCGTCCTCGCCGAGTTCCATGCGATCGGTGAGAACCGCGAACTCGCCCGACACGGGCACGTCACGCAGGCGGGGATAGCCCTCGCCGCGTATCTCGACGCGCCGCTCGGTGAACCAGTCCGGCGCAATGGCGATCCCGCCGACGACCTCGTCGAGCGACGCGCAGCCGCCGAGCAGGCCAAGCGCGATGAAAGAGCGCATCAACATTGCGATTTTTTCCCTTGATCGCCACGGAAGTATTAGTCTTTTTACTCTAAGAGCGCCCGCAGTAGCGAGGCTTAATGCAGAAGCGATGACCAAGACAACAGGCAAATCAGACAATGCCGAGGCCGCCGGCGGGCTCGCCGGGCTCCTCGCCCTGCAGGACCCGGCCAAGGTCCAGGCGCTGATGGCCTCGATGATCGAGGCGACGCAGGAAAGCCAGGCCTTGATAGGCGAGATCATGGGCAAGGGCCTGCCCAATCCGCTGCAGCCCCAGCACGATCCGGTCGAGGTGATGCACAGTTTCGCGCGCGTCGGCCAGGCGCTCGCCACCCATCCGATGAAACTGATGCAGGCCAATATGGAGCTCTGGCAGGGCCTGATGATGACCTGGGCGGATGTCATGGCCGGCAAGACCGGAAACGCTCCCTCCGCCGACCCGCGCTTTGCCGACCCCGAATGGTCGGCCAACCCTGTCTTCGACGCTCTGCGCCGCACCTATGAGCTCAACACGAGGTGGATGCTCACCCTTATCGATTCCGCCGATGGCCTGCCCGAGACCGACCGGCGCAAGGCCCGCTTCATTGCCCAGCAGACGATCGATGCCTTCGCGCCGACCAATTTCTTCGCGACCAATCCGAAAGCGCTGAAGGCCATGGTTGAGACCGGCGGGGCGAGCGTCCTCGAAGGCATCCGCCAGGCCCGCAAGGACATCCGCAAGAGCAATGGCCGCCTGTCGATCAGCCAGACCGACGAGACGCCGTTCAAGGTCGGCGAGAATGTCGCTACCGCGCCCGGCAAGGTCGTCTGCCGCAACGATCTGATCGAGCTCATCCAGTACGAGCCGACGACCGAGACCGTCTATCGCCGCCCGCTCCTCATCTTCCCGCCGTGGATCAACAAGTTCTACATCCTCGACCTGCGCGAGGAGAACTCGATGATCCGCTGGCTGCGCGACCAGGGCATCACGGTCTTCGTCGTCTCGTGGCGCTCGGCCGACGATGTCACCAAGGACTATGCCTGGGACGATTATGTCGAAAAGGGCGTTTATGCCGCCACGGCCGCCGCCCTCGCGGCCGCCGGGACGAAGAACCTCAACGCCGTCGGCTACTGCATCGGCGGCACGCTGCTCACCTCGGCCCTCGCGCACATGGCGATCAAGGGCGACAAGCGCATCCGGTCGGCAACCTATTTCGCCTCGCAGATGGATTTCGAGCTCGCCGGCGACCTTCTCGTCTTCACCGACGAGGATGCCCGCCGCCGGATCGAGACCCTGATCGAGCAGAACAAGGGCCTGATGCCCGGCGAGATCATGGGCGAGACGTTCAACTGGCTGCGGCCGGTCGATCTTGTCTGGCGCTATGTCGTCGACAATTACATGCTCGGCAAGAAGCCGCGCCCGTTCGACCTTCTCTACTGGAATGCCGACCAGACCAATATCCCGGCCCCGACCCACCGGACCTACATCACCGAACTCTACAACAAGAACGCGCTCGCCCGGGGCAATTTCCGGGTCCTCGGCGAGCGGGTCGATCCGGGCAGCATCACCATCCCCGTCTTCATCCAGGCGAGCAGGGACGACCATATCTGTCCGTACAATTCGATCTACCGGTCGACCCGCCTTGTCGGCGGCGAGGCGACCTTCGTGCTCGCCGGGTCCGGCCACATCGCCGGCGTCGTCAACCATCCTGACGCGAAGAAATACCAGCACTGGACCAATGACGCCCTGCCCGAGACAGCCGACCAGTGGCTTGCCGGGGCCGAGGCCCATACCGGCGCCTGGTGGCCAACCTGGCTAGCCTGGCTCTCGCTGCGGTCCGGCAAGAAAGTCCCGGCCCGCATGCCGCAGGACGCCGGCCTCGGCGACGCCCCCGGCACCTATGTCAAGGCGCGCCTCGAAGACATCGCAAAGGCCCGCGGCCTGCGATAGGCGTTCGTCGGCCCTCATCCTTCGACAAGCTCAGGATGAGTCTCAGTCCTGGGAGAACTCATGGTGAGCCTGTCGAACCATGAGCCTGTCGAACCATGAGCCTGTCGCAGTGCGGGCTCAGTCGAGCCCCGCCCCCTCGTCCCGCCCGAGCACGATATTGAGGCTCTGCACCGCCGCGCCGGACGCGCCCTTGCCGAGATTGTCGAAGCGCGCCGCGAGGCGCACCTGCTCGTCGGTCCCGAACACGAATATATCGAGCCCGTTCGTTCCGTTGCGCGCCTGCGGTTCCAGCCCGGCGAGCGCATCGCCCGCCTCAAGCCCGTGCACCGTCACGAAGCGCTCGCCGGAAAAGGCCTGCGACAGGCAGGCATGGACAGCGTCCCGGCGAGGCGTCCCCGGCAGCGACCAGAGCGCCAGCGGCACCTCGACGATCATGCCCTGCGCATAGTGCCCGACGGCCGGCGCGAAGACCGGCGCATGGGCAAGCCCGGCATGCAGCGTCATTTCCGGAACATGCTTGTGCCGCTGGCCGAGCCCGTAGGCCCGGAACGCATCGCCGCCCGCCTCGAACTCGGCGATCATCGCCTTGCCGCCGCCCGAATAACCGGACACGGCGTGCACCGTCACGGGATGCTCCGGCGGCACGAGCCCCGCCGCGACGAGCGGCCGGACCAGCGCGATGAAGCCCGTCGGATAGCAGCCCGGATTGGAAATGCGCCTTGCCGCCCGGATCGCGTCCCGCTGGCCGGGAGCCATTTCCGGAAAGCCATAGGTCCAGTCCGGGTGGGTGCGGTGCGCGCTCGATGCATCGATGACGACCGTTCCGGGATTGGCCACGAGCCCGGCGGCCTCGCGGGCCGCCTCGTCCGGCAGGCAGAGGATGACGATATCGGCCAGGTTCAGGAGCCGCGCCCGCTCGCCTGCGTCCTTGCGCTTGTCCGGGTCGATCGACAGGAGCGCAAGATCTTCCCGTCCGGCGAGGCGCTCGCGGATCTGCAGCCCTGTCGTCCCGGCCTCGCCATCGATGAACACTTTGGGTTTCATGCCTGCCCCTCAATGCAAAACGGGCGCTCCGACTTGTCGAAGCGCCCGCATGGAACTCTGTTGGCCCGAAAACGCTAGCGCTTCGAGAACTGGAAGCTGCGGCGGGCTTTGGCGCGGCCATATTTCTTCCGTTCGACCGTGCGCGGGTCGCGCGTCATGAAGCCGTGCGGCTTCAGCTTGGCGCGCAGCGACGGCTCGAACGCGACGAGCGCGCGGGAAATGCCGTGGCGAACCGCGCCGGCCTGGCCCGACAGGCCCGAGCCCTTCACCGTGCAGATGACATCGAATTCGGAGGCCCGGCCGGCTTCGATCAGCGGCTGGGCGATGACCATGCGCAGGACGGGACGGGCGAAATACTTCTCCTGGTCCTTGCCATTGATGGTGATCTTGCCGGAGCCGCGCTTGATCCAGACCCTGGCCGTCGCCGACTTGCGCCGTCCGGTGCCATAGGCGCGGCCAAGCTCGTCGATCTTCGGCTGGGCGACGGCGGCGGCGGGCGCCGCGGCGCGGGCGCCTTCGCCGAGCGTGCTGAGGGCTTCGAGGCTTTGTGCGGTGTCGGACATGGGCGTCAGGCGGCTTTCTGGTTCTTGGAATTCATCGACACGAAATCGACCGTTTCAGGCTGCTGGGCGACATGCGGGTGCTCTGCCCCCGAATAGATGCGCAGCTTGGAGAACTGCTTCTTCGCGAGCGGGCTTTCCTTCGGCATCATGCGTTTCACGGCAAGCGACAGGGCGCGCTCCGGGAAGCGGCCGTCGAGAATGTTCCCGGCGGTCGTTTCCTTGATGCCGCCCGGAAATCCGGTATGGCGGTAATAGACCTTGTCCTTCAGCTTCGCGCCGGTGAACGCCACCTTGTCCGCGTTCACGACGACGACGAAGTCGCCGCAGTCGACATGCGGGGTATAGTCCGCGCGATGCTTGCCGCGCAGGCGCTTGGCGATATAAGAGGCAAGACGACCGACCACCGCGCCCTCGGCGTCGATGACGATCCATTTCGGTTCGACCTCTGCAGGTTTGAGCAAAGTAGTTTTCATTGCAGCGGGCCGGAGCCCCTCTCTCGTTCAGGAGTGATGCCAGATGACGTTCAAGCGCCCGCGTTTACGGCCCGGCCGGTCCCTTGTCAACGCGGGGACGGCCCTCTGCCTGACATTTCTTGCCGCCTGCGGACAGGGCGAAGACGACATAGCCGACAAGCCTGTCCCTGGCCAGAGCGAAGCGGCCGGACCGTCCGCCGCGCCGGTCGCCCTGCCCGCCGTCTGGGGAACCCCGCCGCTCGCGGGCCGGGTCTCCGGCCTTGCCTTTTCCGGCGGCCCGGGACCGGTCCTCGCCATCGGCTACGAGGGCGGCGCGCTGCAATTCTTCGACCTGAACGGCGAGCCCCTGAGCCAGCCTGCCGACATGGGCCTCGCCGCCCTCGCCGACGGCCGTTCGGTCCTCGTCGATGAGGTCGCCCTGACCGTCTTTCCCGGCACCGGCCGCGACGGGGCGATCAATCTCTATGCCTGGAACAGCGTGCTCGGCAGCCCGGTCGCCCTTCCGCTTATCGAGGCTGCCGGCGCTGCCGGCCTCTGCGCGGCCCCGGCTAGCAGCGACGGCGCGGTCCTCCGGCTTGCCTACTGGACATCCGCCGCCCCCTCCGAACTGAGGCACGGCCTGGTGTCGGAGGCGGACGGCGCGTTCGTGTTCGCCGAGACGGGGACCGAGGCCGCCGGGGACAGCGCGCCCATCCGGAGCTGCCTCCTCGGCGAGCAAACCCTGCTCGGCACCGCCATCACCGGCGGCCCGCTCATCGGCATTTCCGGCCTTTCGTCCACGGAAATCATGGCCGCCACCCGCCTCGGCCTTGTGCGCCAGGGCGACGGCGCGCGCGGCAGCCTTGTCCGCGTCACCGAGGGCATCACGATCCGTCCCCCGGCCGAGATCACCGCTGCGGCCGCCCTGTCGGACGTGCGCTTCGGCGGCTATCCGGACGGCGTCATCGCGATTGCCGGAGAGACGGCTCCGGGCGAGCACCGGGTCGTGTTCCTTGAACCGGGACCGCTGTTCGCCCCGGTGAACTGACCCGCCACAGGAGCCGCACCGTGGCGAGGAGAATGATGACGCCGAGCCCCTGGTGCGCGAGCGCAAGGCCAATCGGGGCGGCATGGACGAGCGTCAGGATGCCCCAGGCTGCCTGCAGGCTGACAAGCCCGGCGAGGAGGCCGAACGCCCCGCCCGCCGCCGTCCGGCGCTGCGCGACCCAGGCGGCGATGGCGGCAAGCCAGAGCGCATAGGCAAGAAAGCGGTGGTTGAACTGCGTCGCGGCCCGGCCCTCGAACAGGCTGCGGACCCCGAGATCGGCGGCGAGATAATCCGGCGGGAACACCTCGCCCGCCATAAGCGGCCAGTCGGTATAGCTGCGCCCGGCATCGAGCCCGGCGACAAGCGCCCCGCTGGCAAGCTGCACCGCGACCAGCGCGAGCAGCCCTGTCGCCGTCGGGCGCCCGGCAGCCGGCACGGTGCCGGCCGGCCGCGCCCCGAGATCGAGCCAGGCGAGAGCCGTCAGCGCGAGGATCAGGAGCGCGAGGCAGAAATGCGCCATCAGGCGGTAGGGCGCGACATCGACCCGGCTCGTCTCGCCGATCCCGCTCGCAACCATCCACCAGCCGACAAGGCCCTGCAGGCCGCCCAGCAGTATGAGCAGCCCGAAGCGCCGCGCCAGCCGCCCGGTCAGCCAGCCGCGCCACCAGAAGGCAGCCATGCCGCCGATCGCGACAAGCCCGATCAGCCGCCCGAACAGCCGGTGTCCCCATTCCCACCAGAAGATCGTGCGGAACTCGGCCATGGTCATGCCGGCATTCTGCAGCCGGTATTCGGCGGTCTCGCGGTACTTGGCAAACAGCGCCGCCCACGCCTCCCCGGAGAGCGGCGGCAGGGCCCCCATGACCGGGTCCCATTCGGTGATCGACAGCCCGGAATCGGTCAGCCGCGTCGCCCCGCCGATCAGGATCATGGCATAGACCATCAGCCCAAGGGCGAGGAGCCAGGCGCGCATCGCGGTCCGAGCCGCCGGGGAGATTGCTTCCTTGGACATGCGACCCTAATTGAACCGAAACGACCCGCCTGCAAGACCGCATCCTGCCGCAGGCCGTCCCGGAAGACAGGAGACACGCCCATGCGCAAGGCCATCGCCTCGCTCGCCCTGCTCGCCTTCCTCGCGGCCTATGTCTTCCTCGTCGGCAGTCTCAGCGGCCCGCTCGCCGCTCTGCCCCCGCTCGTGCAGCTCGTCGTCTATGTACTCGCCGGTTTCCTTTGGGTCCTGCCTGTCCGCCCGCTCTTCCGCTGGATGAACGCCCCGCAAGCCGAACGGGACTGAGGGCGAGGTCTCTCCCTTAAGTCTCTTCCTCGCCGCCAGCCTCGCGGGCGGTCTTCTTCAGCTTCTCGAACAGGCGCTCGCTGTCCTCGTCCAGCGTTCCGGCCGGGAGGGTTTCGCCAGCCTTCTCTTCCGGCACGGCAGCCACGGGCTCGTCCCCGGCCGGTTCGGCCATCCGTGCCGCCACCGCCGCCCGGTCTTCCGGCGGGTCCTCGCGCACCGTCGCCGTCGACAGGCGGCAGAGCACCGTTTCGCCGCCGACAAGCGTCTGGCCCGGCTGGACCAGCAGGCGCGCCTCCGGCTTCAGGTAGACATCGCACCAGCCGCCGAGCCGCCGCTTGCCCACGGTCCGGCCCGCGCGCACTGCATCGCCGGTTTCCGACGTGATCTCGAGGCGCGGCCCGAAGCCGCCGGTCGCAGCCGTCACGCCGACCGCCTCGCCGACGCTGCCATAGGCGACATGCGCGACCGCAAGGCCCGCAAGCTCGGGTGCCGTCGCGAAGACGATTGACGGGTTCGGATCCTCGAGGATGACCGACCTGATCTCGCCCGTGATCGGCGCATGGAGCGTATTGGCCGAGGCCGGGGACGAGGCGATCCGCACCCGCAGGCGCTCGCCGGGCGGCAGGCGCAGTTCGGTCGGCGGCATGGCCGACCGCACGGACTCGACGACCCCGTCGCAGGGCGCGATCACGAGATTGGCCGCGTCCGGCGGCGTCCGGGACTGGTAGCGCGATGCCATCAGCACGCCGGCGGCGAGCAGGGCGCCGATCCAGAAGAGCGGCCCCCAGAGCGCGCCTAGCAGGAGCCCGATCAGCCAGGCCGCCGCCGCCCCGACAAGTCCCTCGAGGTCGAAGCCCGTCCGCGCCCAGGCCCGGCCGGCCGCGCGCGTCGTCAGGTTCGGTTCGGTCGCGTCCATGGCCTGCCTCGATCCGCTTACTCTGCTGCTTCCGCGACCCGGTCCTGTGCCTGCCGCGTCCACATGTCAGCATATTCTCCGCCCCGCGCCAACAAGGCGGCATGCGAACCCCGTTCGGCAATGCGGCCCTCGCTCAGCACGATGATCTCGTCGGCATGGATGACGGTTGACAGCCGGTGGGCGACCATCAGCGTCGTCCGGCCCCGCGCCGCCTCGTCGAGCGCGCCCTGCACGGCCGCTTCCGTGGCGCTGTCCAGGGCGGAGGTCGCCTCGTCGAGCACGAGGATGGCCGGGT
>CAYSED010000007.1:8375-51218 GCA_964429935.1 uncultured Hyphomonadaceae bacterium | reverse complement strand
ACAAAGATCGGCGTCGTCCACGACATCGCGATGGACGCGGAAAGCGGGCTCCTGACCTTTGCAAGCGAAGTGAGCAATCATGGCGAGGCGAGCCTCTCGGTCGATCATGTCGCGCCGGTCTGCCTGCCGCTCGATCCGCGCCTGACGGAGCTTCTCGGATTTGCGGGCAAATGGGCAGGCGAGTTCCGGACCGAAAGGATCCCGGCCTTTACCGGGACTTACTTGCGCGAGAACGCGAAAGGACGGCCGGGGCATGACGGGTTTCCGGGCCTGATCGCGCTCGGGCAGGACACGACCGAGACCCGGGGCGAATGCTGCGGGTTCCATCTCGGCTGGAGCGGAAACAGCCGCATCCGGGCAGACCGGCTGAGCGATGGCCGGGCTTTCGTGCAGATGAGCGAACTGTTCTTTCCGGGCGAGGTGACCCTTCAGCCGGGCGAGCGCTGGCGGACGCCGGTTCTCCATGCCGCCTGGTCCGGAACCGGGCTGAGCGCCCTGTCGAAGGCCTTTCACCATCATGTCCGGACAAGCGTCTTGGACGGGCGGATCAAGGCCAAGCCGCGCCCGGTTCACTACAATACCTGGGAAGCGGTCTATTTCGATCATGACATGGACAGGCTGAAGGTGCTGGCCGAGGCGGCAGCCGAAGTCGGGGCGGAGCGGTTCGTGCTCGACGATGGCTGGTTTGGCGGGCGGCGGAATGACAAGGCCGGGCTTGGCGACTGGCAGGTCTCGCCGGATGTTCATCCGGACGGCCTCGGTCCGCTCATTTCTCATATCCGCGCGCTCGGCATGGAATTCGGCATCTGGGTCGAGCCGGAAATGGTCAATCCGGACAGCGACCTCTTCCGGGCCCATCCGGACTGGGTCCTTGCGGCTGACGGACGGGACCAGATCCCGTTCCGGGGCCAGCTGGTGCTCGACCTGACCCGCGAAGAGGTTTTTGCCAATGTCTTCGGGCAGATCGATGCATTATTGGCAGGCCACGACATTTCCTATGTCAAATGGGACATGAACCGGGACATTCATCATCCCGGCAGTTTCGGGCGGGCGGCCGGGTCGGCGCAGGTCCGGGCGGTCTATCGCCTGATCGACCGGCTGCGGGCGGCCCATCCCGGCGTCGAGTTCGAGACGTGTTCGTCCGGCTGCGGACGGGCCGATTACGGCATTCTTGCGCGAACCGACCGGATCTGGACGTCCGACAGCAATGACGCGCTCGACCGCCAGACGATCCAGAGGGGCGCCTCGCATTTCTTCCCGCCGGAAGTGCTCGGCGCGCATGTCGGACCGGAAACCTGCCATATTACCGGGCGGCGGCTTGCCATGGACTTGCGCGTTGCGACAGCGCTTTTCGGCCATATCGGGCTTGAAGTGAACCTCCTCAAAGAAACGCCCGCCGCGCTTGAAACGCTCAAGGCGGGAATTGCGCTCTACAAGACCCACCGGGCGCTTCTTCACGCCGGCGATTTCCGGCGGCTCGACGGGCCTCGCCATGCCAATGCGGTTGCGGTCGTCTCGCCGGACCGGGGCGAGGCGCTTTATTCCTGGTGCAATCTCGCCGGGCACGAGGCGACCCTGCCGGGCCGCTTGTATTTTGCCGGGCTCGATCCGGCCCTCTCTTACCGGGTTCGGGTCGTCTGGCCCCGCCC
This sequence comes from uncultured Hyphomonadaceae bacterium, assembly GCA_964429935.1. Taxonomy (GTDB): domain Bacteria; phylum Pseudomonadota; class Alphaproteobacteria; order Caulobacterales; family Hyphomonadaceae; genus CALLCD01. The sequence continues at coordinate 49,569 of CAYSED010000007.1, read as the reverse complement.
GGTCCGGTCCCGAACGTCGCCCTCCGTCATCGAGCGGGCCGGGCTCGACGGGGAGGGCGCGGTCTTCACCGGCGAAGCGCTAATTGTGGCGGGACTGCAATTGCCGCTGTCGGACCCGGAGACCTGCCTCGTCTTCCACCTCGCCGCGACCGGCATTGACGTTGCCTGAGCGGTTTCCCACGTCAGCCGGTGCCAGCAGGGCCAGACATTAGCCATGGACGGCCCAAGCCAAACCCGCTATGAGCCCAGCTTCCCGAAAAGAGCAATGTGACGATGGCTGAGAAGAAGAAGCGCACAGGTCCGATTACCTTTGTCCGGCAGGTGCGCGCCGAAGGCGCGAAAGTGACTTGGACAACGCGCTCGGAAACCGTGACGGCGACGATCATGGTCGTCATCATGTCCATTCTCGTCGCCACGTTCCTGTTCACGGGAGACCAGGCCATTGCGGCAATCGTGCGCGTCGTGACCGGACTTTAAATTCATTCTGAGGAGCGCCTCGCTGTCATGGCCGAAGCCAAGTGGTACATCATCAACGCCTATTCCAACTTCGAGAAGAAGGTCGCCGCGCATATTCGCGAGCAGGCGGCCTCGACCGGGCTTGATGCACTGATCGAGCAGATGGAAGTACCGACCGAGGAGGTCGTCGAGATCGTGCGCGGCAAGAAGCGGACGAGCGAGCGGAAATTCTTCCCGGGCTATGTCCTGATGAAGGCGCAACTGACCGACGATGTTTATCACCTCGTCAAGAACACGCCGAAAGTGACCGGCTTTCTCGGCGCGGACGGCGGCAAGAAGCCGCTTCCCGTCCCGGAGCGGGAGGTTTCCCGCATCCTCGGCCAGGTCGAGGACGCCGCCGACGCGCCGCGCCCGACCATCCGGTTCGAGGTTGGCGAGAAGGTGCGGATCAATTCCGGCAACTTCCAGGGCTTCGAGGGCGAGGTCGAGGAAGTCGACGAATCGACGGCTCGCCTCAAGGTCACCGTCTCGATCTTCGGCCGCGCGACGCCGGTCGATATCGAATACGAACAGGTCGACAAGGTCTGATCCACACGGACGGCCCCGCGATGCCGGGGCGCTGCGGCGCAGCCGAGTCGGGCGGGGTTCACCCCGCCGACAGGCGCGTGGCGGGGCGAGCCCCGCCCTACTTATCCTGAGCTTGTCGAAAGATGCCTGTTCAGGGCGAGGTGTCCCAGTCCTTCAGCGCGGCGCGGAGCGCCTCCGACAGGGCCGTGGCGACGAGGCCAAGCTCCGGGCTGAGCCTGAAGACCGGGCCGGGGCCGAGGATAAGCGGGGCAGGCTCCCCGCCGGCGCGCAGGCGGGCAAGGTGACGGGCGAGGCGGCGGGCCGAGGCTTCGGGCGATGCGAGCACGCGCTGGAGCGCGGCGATCCGGGCGCGGAACTTTTTCAGCGGGACCGGGCCGGTCGCGCGGGAGGCAGATGGCAGAGCGTCCGGCATGGCCGCCCCGAGCACCCATGGCAGGAGCCGCAAGTAGCGCACGCTGACGCGCGGGAAATGAACAAGCTCGACGCCCGGTTCGAGGGCGGGGCCAGGCTCGCACCGCTGACTGCGACGGGGACACGGGGTCCGTTGCGCTTCGATGCCGAGCGCGAGCGCCATCAGCATGATGAGGCGGCGGGCAATCCCCTCAAGCATGGCCAGCCGTCGGCCGGCACGCCGGGCGAGCGAGCGCGGCAGGTCGGTCTCGCGCACGGCGGCCTGCGTGCGCCCGATCAGGTCGGACACGGCCGCGCGCAGCTCGTCGGCGGCAAAGGCGAGGAAGTCGGCATCAAGCACCATGGCGGCAAGTGTGGGCAGCCGCGGGGACCGGTCGGATAGGTTTGGGGCGGCCACGAAAGCAGGGCGGACCCCGGCCCGCCGGCAGACGCATGGCGGGGCGAGCCCCGCCCTGCCAGTGCTCAGCTTGGCCTTGTGCGTTCGTAGGGGCTGTCGAGGGAGAAGGTGGGGATCTTCACGGCGAGGGTCTCGCCTGCTTCGCCGACAAGGTCATAGGAGCCGCCCATCATGCCGGACGGTGCGGCGAGCGGTGCGCCGGACGTGTAGCGGAAGACCTCGCCGGGGGCGAGGACCGGGCTCTGGCCGACAACGCCGTCGCCATCGACGATCTGGGTCTGGCCATTGGCGTCAACGATGCGCCAGTGGCGGGCGGTGACGGTCCAGGTCTTGCCGCTGCCATTCTCGATCTCGACCTGGTAGGCCCAGACGAAACGGCTTTCGGCGGGGGCGGATTCCTCAGCAAGATAGGTCGGCCTGACGCGGACGGAGATGCCATCGGTTATCGCCTCGTAGGGGAATGTCGTCATCGTTGGCAGTCCGGTCAGATGGCGCCGAGGGCGGCGAGGAGGTCGTCTTCGAGGTCGCCCGGGTCTTCAAGGCCGACCGAGAGGCGCACCCAGCTCGGATCAAGGCCTATGCCGGCCTGGTCCTCGGCACTGAGCGCGCGGTGGGTCGTCGTGCAGGGGTGGCAGGCGAGCGATTTGGTATCGCCAAGATTGTTGCAGATATCGACGAGCTTCAGCGCATTGAGGAAGCGGAAGGCCTCGGCCTGTCCGCCCTTGACCGAGAGGGCCATCATCGTGCCGCCGGACGTCATCTGCTTCATGTGGACGCCGTGATGGGGATGGTCGGCGCGGCCCGGATAGCGCACGGCGCGGACATTCGGATGGGCGGCGATCGCATCGGCGAGCCTTGCGGCAGACGCGCTCATCGCGTTGACGCGCAGTTCGAGCGTTTCGAGGCCTTTCAGGACGACCCAGGCATTGAACGGGGCCGGGGCGGGGCCGGTATGGCGCAGATAGGGGTCGTAGACCTCTTCCATGAGCTCGCGGCGCGTTAGGATCGCGCCGAGCATGACGCGGCCCTGGCCGTCCATGTGCTTGGTTGCCGAATAGGCGACAATGTCGGCGCCAAGCTCGAGCGGGCGCTGGAGGACGGGGGTCGCGAACACATTGTCCACGACGAGCAGCCCGCCTGCCTTGTGGGTGAGGTCGGCGACGGCGGCGATGTCAACGGCATCGAGCAGGGGATTGGACGGGCTTTCGATGAGGACGAGCCTGGTCGGCTTCGAGAGTGCGGCCTGCCACTGGCCAAGGTCGTGGCCATCGACGAACTCAACCTCGACGCCATAGCGCGGCAGGAGCGTGCCAACGATCCAGCGGCAGGACCCGAACAGGGCCTTGGCGGCCACGACGCGGTCGCCGGCCTCAACCGGGGCAGTCATCGCGGCAGAGATCGCGCCCATGCCGGAGGCGGTCGCGCGGCAGGTCTCGGCACCCTCGATGAGCGCGAGGCGCTGCTGCAGCATCTCGACGGTCGGGCTGCCATAGCGGGAATAGACAAAGCCCGGCGCTTCCCCGGCCATGCGGGCGGCGGCTTCCTCGGCACTGGCATAGGCATAGCCGGAGGTGAGATACAGCGCCTCGGAGACCTCGCCATGCGGGGACCGGGCAAGCCCGCCGCGCACGGCCCGTGTGGCCGGTTTCCAGCGCGAGCGGGGATCATCTCCTGCCGAATCAGCCATTCTGGGTCCTTTGCATCGCTGGCAGTCAGATCTAGAGCCGTTTGGTTTCCAGAAGAAGCGGCCTCTGATAATTGTCATCCCTGAAAATCCGTCAGGATTTGTCAGGGAACCAGCCTTTGGCCGGTCACTTGTTTCGCCGCTGGGTCCCGGATCGCCTTCGGCGTCCGGGATGACAATCACAACAAACCGGTTCCTTCAATAACAGACCCGCTTTAGAAGCGGCATGCCAGAAGGGTCAAGTCATGGGGCAAGAAGCGGGGGGGCAAGAAGCGGGCGTCCTGCCGGACCGGGACATTGCGGCGCTGTTCGCCGCCGGGCACATCCGTGCGCACGAACCGCTCGATGCCGACCAGGTCCAGCCGGCAAGCCTCGACCTGCGCCTGGCGGTCGATGCCTACCGCATCCGGGCAAGCTTCCTGCCGGGGCGGGACCGCAGTGTCGCGCAGGTCCTGCAGGAGCCGGGGCTGCAGATGCACCGGGTGAACCTTGCCGAGGGCGGCGCGGTGCTGGAGACGGGCTGCGTCTATCTCGTGCCGCTGCAGGAGAGCCTGAAACTGCCTGCTGGGATTTCCGGACGGGCGAACCCCAAAAGCTCGACCGGGCGGATCGACGTGTTCACCCGCGTCGTCACCAACAGGGGCAAGGCGTTCGACGAGGTGCCGGTCGGCTATTCCGGGCCGCTTTATCTCGAAATCAGCCCGCGCACCTTTTCCATTCTGGCCCGGCCGGGCGACAGGCTGGCGCAATTGCGGCTGCGGCGCGGGCGGCTGGGCAAGGTGAGCGAGAAGACGGTCTCGATCGACCTCCAGCCCGATGGCGGCGGCCCGGTCGGCTGGCGGGCGAAGCGCCATGCGAGCGTCATCGACCTGCGCAGGATCGGCGGGCATGGCCTCGCGGGCTTCTGGGAACCGGTCCATGCGCAGGACGGGCGGATCGTGCTGAACCCCGACGAGTTCTACATTCTGGCGTCGCGGGAAAGCGTGAAAGTGCCGCTGATGCAGGCGGCCGAAATGGCCCCGATCGCGCCGGAGCTCGGCGAGTTCCGCGCCCATTATGCGGGCTTTTTCGATCCCGGTTTCGGCCTCAACAAAGGCGGCAGCCGGGCCGTGCTGGAGGTCCGCTCGCGCGACGTTCCGTTCATCCTCGAACATGGCCAGCCGGTCGCGAAACTCGTCTATGAGCCGATGGCGGCCCGGCCCGACGGGGCTTATGGCAAAGCTGGCAGCCATTACCAGGGCCAGGGGCTGAGATTGTCGAAGCACTTTGCGGGAGTGTGAAGGGGAGGCATGGGGGAAGCTTTCTTCGTCCTGACGGGCGGGCCCGGCGCGGGCAAGACCAGCGTGATCGCCGAACTGGCGGAACGCGGTTTCCGGACGGTTGCCGAACCCGGACGCGCCATCATTCAGGAGCAGAGACTGGTCGGCGGGCCGGGCACGCATGATGGCGACAGGGCGCTTTATCTGCAATTGCAGCTTGCCCGGGGTGTGCAGGACTATCTCGCGGCAGAGGAACAGGGTCTCGAAGGGCCGGTCTTCTTCGACCGCGGCCTTGTCGATCTTGTCGGCTATTGCGCTTTGGTCGGGCTTGATGTGCCGGAGCAATTGAGGAGGGCGGTCCAGCGGCTGCCTTATGCAAAGCGGGTCTTCGTCTTTCCGCCCTGGCAGGCGATCTATCAGCAAGACGCCGAGCGCGGACAGGACTTCGCCGAGGCCGAAGCGACGGCGGCGGCCATGTCGGACGCCTATGCCGCAGCGGGCCATCAACCGGTCAGTGTTCCGCAGGGGACAGTGGCCGAGCGGGCCGAGTTCATCCTTGCCGCGATCAATGCTTGAAGCGGCGGCGGTGTCGGAGTATCTGAGCCGTTCCGGCCTTGCGTGCCGCCTTAGCTCAGTTGGTTAGAGCGCTAGATTGTGGATCTAGAGGTCCCCCGTTCAAACCGGGGAGGCGGTACCATTCCCTAAGTCCGTCCGTGGTCCGCGCTCCCCTGTCTTCAGGGAGGGGAAGAGCGCGTGCAGCTTCATGACGAGCGGCAGGCTGCCGGCAAACTTCGCCTTGCGCTGGAAGAAGGCCTGCGGGCCGGTGAGGCGGCCCATGGCGATGTCGAAATAGGTCGCGGTCGGCATGGTCAGGGTCAGGTGCGGATGGGCGTGCTGTGTCTCGCGCACCTCGGCGGCCCCGTTCTTTACCGCGATGGCGAACGCGCCGCCCGCCTCGCCCGTCAGCACGAACTGGATGACGACATCGAGCCCTTCGGCCGCCACCGCATCGAGCCGCGACGGCATGCCGAACATGAGGGTGCGGATCATGTCGCGGGACATCTGGCGGTTCCTCTTCCCGTGCTTTTTTGGCAAATCACTCTGGACATTCGAGCCTGCAACGCAATGCTGCCGAAGACAACACGTCTGGGTGCCTCGTTGGTGGCGGGCGGCTTTACGCGGGTGGCGGGCAGGGAACGGGCATGATCGAAGCGGTGCGATACGGAATGGCAGCGGTGCTCGTGTTCACCTTGCCTGTCGTGATTGCCTTCTGGCTGGTCATTCATGGCGGGATCGGCTTCTGGCGGGGCAGGCCGCCCTGGCAGGCCTATAGCGCAGCCTTCCTTGCAATCGTTGCCGTGGTGGCTGTCGCGGCGATGAATTTCGACAATCTGATGGACCGGGACCTTGGCACCGAACCGGTCCTGATCGCAGCAGGCGGACTGATCTATGCGGCAAGCGTCTGGATGGGCCGGCGCATACGCCGCCATCTGAGTTTCCGGACATTTGCCGGCGTACCCGAAGTGCGCGGGGAGGCGGGAATACTGATCGAGACGGGTCCGTTCGGCGTCGTGCGGCATCCGCGCTACCTGATGATCCTTGTCGGGATCATCGGCTGGGCGATGGTTGCCAATTACGTCGGAGGGTACCTTTTTGGAGCCGGGTTTGCCCTTGGCCTGATCGTCATCATGCGGATGGAAGAGCGCGAGCTTGTCGCCCGCTTTGGCGAGACCTATCGCGCCTATCAGAAACGCGTGCCGCAACTCATCCCGAAGCCCGGCAGCCTTGGGGGCCTGTTTGCCTGAGCGCCTTGATAGCAACGCGATTGCCTGCACCGTCAACGGGCGGGCGCGGCGGCTGGGATCGGGCGGCGGGGCATTTCTTGTCGATGTCTTGCGCGACGAGCTTGGTCTTACGGGCACGAATGTCGGCTGTGACACGGCCCAGTGCGGGGCCTGCACGGTGCATCTTGACGGCGTCGCGGTGAAGGCCTGCACGCTGCTTGCCGGGCAGGTCGAAGGCCGGGAGATCACGACGATCGAGGGCTTGGCGACAGGGGCGGCGCTGCATCCGGTGCAGGAGGCGTTCCGGGACTGCCATGCGCTGCAATGCGGATACTGCACGCCCGGCATGGTGATGAATGCGGTTGATCTCCTCGCAGGCGGTAATCCGCTCTCGGACGAGAGCATCAGGGCCGGGCTGAAGGGCAATCTCTGCCGCTGCACAGGCTATCAGAACATTGTCCGGGCGATTGCGTCCTGTGCGCGGCCAAGCGAGGCGCATCCGGGCCTGCGCGCGAGCGATACGGGCGGCCGGATCGGCGAGCCGCAGCGCCGGAGCGAGGATGCAAGGTTCCTCACGGGACGGGGCCGATACACGGCGAACTTTTCCCTGCCCGGCCAAGCGCATGCCGTGTTCGTCCGCTCGCCTCACGCCTTCGCAAGGATCATCCGTATAAATGCGGACAGGGCAAGGGCGCTGCCGGGTATCATCGGCGTGCTGACGGGAGACGAGGTTGCCGGGGACGGGCTCGGCAAGCTCGGCTGCGGCTGGATGGTACGTTCCAAGGACGGGTCGCTGATGCGGGGCGGCGAGCGGCCGATCCTGGCGCACGGGCATGTGCGGTATGTTGGGGAGGCGGTTGCGATTGTCGTCGGGGAGACGCGAGAGATTGCCGCGCAGGCGGCGGCCCTGGTCGATGTGGCTTATGAGCGACTTGCGTCCGTGGTCGATCCGATGCTCGCGCGGGGAAGTGACGCGCTGCATGAAGTGGCCCCTCGAAACATCTGTTTCGACTGGGAAATTGGCGATGCGGGCGCCCTGCAGCGGGCGCTTGCCGAGGCGGCGCATGTCACGGAGATCGAGCTGACGAACAACCGTCTCGTGCCGAATGCACTCGAACCGCGAGCGGCCATCGGCAGTCATGATCGGTCGTCGGATGAATATCTCCTCTATACGACAAGCCAGAACCCGCACCTTGCCCGCAAGGTCATCAGCGAGACGGTCGGCCCTGGCGATGAACACAGGCTGCGCGTTATCTCGCCGGACGTAGGCGGAGGGTTCGGCTCGAAGATTTTCGTCTATCCGGAAGAATGCGCCTGCCTCTGGGCGTCAAGGCGATTTGGCGTGCCGGTAAAATGGGTGGCGACACGGACGGAAAGTTTCCTGACCGACACGCATGGCCGGGACCACCGCACCAAGGCGAGGCTGGCGCTCGACGGGGAGGGGCAGTTTCTTGGCCTCTCGGTGCAGACAGTCGCCAATCTCGGAGCCTATCTGTCCGGGTTCGGCGCTTTCGTTCCGAGCTTTCTCTACGGGACCATGCTAGCCGGGCCCTACCGCACGCCGGTGGTTCACTGCGAAGTGCAGGGCGTTTTCACCAATACCGCGCCGGTCGATGCCTATCGCGGAGCCGGGCGGCCCGAAGCGACCTTCCTTGTCGAGACGATCATCGACGAGGCGGCTCGCGAAATGGGCATTGATCCGGTGGATCTCAGGCGGCGGAACCTCATCCGTGCAGACGAGTTCCCGTTCCAGACGCCGGTCGCGCTGGAATATGACGTCGGCGATTATGCGGCGCATCTCGGTCTTGCCCTGGCCAAGGCGGACCATGCGGGCTTCGCGGCCCGCAGGGCGGAAGCGGCAGCGCGCGGCAAGCTGCGCGGGATCGGCGTGTCCTGCTATGTCGAGGCATGCGGTATCGGCCCGTCGGCGGTGGCCGGAATCCTTGGCGCGGATGTCGGGCTCTGGGAATCCTCGACGCTGCGCTTCACGCCATCCGGCAAGCTTGTCGTCCTCACCGGTTCGCATAGCCATGGGCAGGGACACGAAACGAGCTTTGCGCAGCTTGTGGCGGACAAATTCGGTCTTCCGTTCACGGATATAAGTATCGTGCATGGCGATACCGGGATCGTCCCGATGGGCATGGGCACCTATGGCTCGCGTTCGCTTGTCGTTGGCGGCTCGGCGATCCTGAAGGCGGCCGACAAGGTGATCGCCAAGGGCAGGCGGATTGCCGCACATCTCCTGATGGTTCCGGTCGAGGAGATTGCTTTTCGCGACGGGCAATTTCACGCCGGGGAGCGCAACCGGTCCTGCTCGCTAAAAGAAGTCGTTCAGGCGGCCTACAAGGCACATGACTATCCGGTAGATCTCGAGCCGGGTCTCGAAGAGACGGCGTTTTATGATCCGGGGAATTTCACCTATCCGTCCGGCACGCATGTCTGCGAGATCGAGATCGACCCGGAAACCGGGGAGACACGGATTGTCCGCTTCACCGCGGTCGATGATTTCGGCATGGTCATCAACCCGATGATTGTCGAGGGACAGGTCCATGGCGGCATAGCCCAAGGGGTCGGCCAGGCCCTGCTGGAGGAAGCACTTTATGATCCGCACACGGGCGATTTTGTGACGGCATCGCTCCGGCAGTATGCCCTGCCGAGGGCGAGTGACCTGCCGGTGTTCGATCTCGGGTCGACGGTAACCGTCTGCACGCATAATCCGGTCGGGGCGAAGGGCTGCGGCGAAGCGGGCGCGATCGGTGCGCCGCCTGCCGTGATGAATGCGATCCGGGACGCTATCGGTGTCCGGGTCGCCATGCCGGCGCGGCCGGAGCGTGTCTGGAAGGCTCTGCAGCAAAGCGTGGCAGAATGACTGGGCTTGAATTTATTCGTCCGCAGACGGTCGACGAGGCGCTTGCCTGCCTGCGGGACTTGCCGGGCGCGCGGCTCGTCGCGGGCGGGCAGTGGCTTGTCCCGGCGCTCCGGCGCAGCGAGACGAAGGCGACGTTTCTCGTAGGTGTGGATCATCTGGATAGCCTCAAGGCCATCACGCGTGAGGGCGATATGCTGGTGATCGGGGCTGGCGCGACCCATGCCGATATTGCCGGGTCTGCCCTTGTCCGGGAGGCAATCCCGGCGCTCGCCGCGCTCGCGGGCGCGATCGGCGACCGGCAGGTGCGCCATCGCGGGACGATTGGAGGAGCGATCGGGTCACATGATCCGCTGGCTGACTATTGGGGCGCGCTTCTGGCTCTCGATGCCGCGATTGAAACTTCGGGCCGAACCGTGTCGGCAGACGGGGTCTGGTCACCGGGCGCGGAGGGGTTTCCGGTGCCGGGCGAAATGATCTTGCGTGTCAGATTGCCAATTCCGAAGCGGGCCGCCTATGAGAAGGCTGCGCATCCGGCAAGCGGGCAGGCTTTGGTCGGCGTTTTTGTGGCGGAGACTGAGAAGGGTTGGCAGTCTGCTGCTGTCGGGGTCAATGACCGGCCCGTGCGGATTCCCCTGGTGGAAGTTTCGGGGGCCCCAGCTTTCGCTGGGGAGGCGGAGACGGGGGGTGGTGCGACTACCGCTTCCGGCCGTGTCTTGGGTGTCCACGCCTCGGCCGCTTATCGTGCCGCCTTGTTTCATGTCCTCCTGCAGCGGGCCGTGGCCCGGCTCAGCGGCTGACAAAGACGCTCGGATTGGGCGCAAGATCGGCGACGATCTTGGCCGACGAGACGACGCCCGGAAGGCCGGCCCCCGGATGCGTTCCGGCCCCGGCGAGATAGAGCCCTTCGACTTCCTCGCTCTTGTTGTGCGGGCGAAACCAGGCGCTCTGGAGGAGGTTCGGCTCCAGGGCAAAGGCCGCGCCGCGATAGGAAGAGAGGCGCTCTTGAAAATCGATCGGGCTGATATGGTGCGAGGTGATGACAGCCTCGCCGAGCCCCGGCATCAGCGTCTCTTCGAGGCGGGCCTGAACGGCTTGCCGGTAGGGTTCGGCAAAGGCCGTCCAGTCGACGCCGGACGCGAGGTTCGGCACCGGGCTGAGCACGTAGAACGCATCGCAGCCGTCCGGGGCGAGGGACGGGTCGCTTGCCGTCGGGCGGTGGAGATAGAGGCTGAAATCCTCGGTCTGGCGGTATTTGTGGAAAATGTCGTCGAGCAGGCCCTTGTAGCGGGGGCCGAGCACCATCGTGTGGTGGCCGACAGTCTCGAACTTCCGGTTCGTGCCGAAATACCAGACAAACAGGCTCATCGAATACTTGCCGCGGCGGATTTTCGCATCGGTCCAGCGCTTGCGTTTCTGGTGGCCGAGCAGCTTGCCATAGGTCGTTGCCGGGTCGGCATTCGAGACGATGATGTCGGCCTGGATGCGCTCGCCGTTTTCAAGCTCGACGCCGGAGACGCGGCCGCCTTCGGTCAGGATGCGGGAAACCCCGGCATTGCAGCGCACCGTTCCGCCATTGCGCTCGATCAGGCTGACCATGCCGCGCACGAGCGCGCCTGTGCCGCCAACGGCATAATGGACGCCGAACTTGCTCTCCAGATGCGCGATCAGGCAGTAATAGGCCGTCGTCGTGAACGGGTTGCCGCCGATCAGGAGCGGATGGAAACTGAAGGCGACCTGCAATTGCGGGTGCTTGAAATAGTCGCTGACCTTGCCGAACACGGAGCGATAGCCTTGCAGGCGGATGAGGTCGCCAGCGGCCTGAAGGGTGAAGAGCAGGCTGTGAAAGGGCTTGTCGACAAGTTCGGTGAAAGCGACATCGAATATCTCGCCGGAGGCTTTCATGAAGCGGTCATAGCCCTCGACATCGCCGGGGCTGAACCGGGCAATCTCGGCGCGCATTTTTTCCGGGTCGGCGGAATAGGAGAAGACCGCCCCATCATCGAAGCGGATCTTGTAGAACGGGTCGCAGGGGTGAAGCTCGACATCGTCGGAGAGGACGCCGCCGCAGCTTTTCCAGAGCTCCTCGAATATGTGCGGGGCGGTGATGATCGTCGGACCGGCATCGAAGGTGAAGCCGCCCTGGCGGTAGACATAGGCCCGGCCGCCCGGCGCATCGAGCTTTTCCAGAACGGTGACCCGGTAGCCCCGCGCCGCGAGACGGGCGGCGGCGGCGAGACCGCCCACGCCGCTGCCAATGACCACGGCATTGGCCATGGCGATACTGTCAAAACTCATGGCGGGCAAAACTCATGGCGGGAACGTGGCTCCTGGGCTTCGGTGCACGGCGTCGGCACCGGCAAAGCGTAAATCAAAATTGACACAGAACATAGTCTAAAAGACTATGATTCCGGAGGTGTCGGCGAGACATGACGAAGACCGTCCTACTGACGCTTGGACGCTTGCCGAAGGGGCTCGAGCTTGCCCGCGCGCTGGCCGGGGCCGGGTGCCGGGTGATCGTGGCCGAGCCGTTCGGGTGGCACCTGTCAAAGCCTTCGCGGGCGGTCGCCAGGAGCTATCGCGTCACCGCGCCGAACACGGACGAGGCCGCCTATCAGCGGGAGCTTCTGGATATCGTCTCGCGCGAGCGGATCGACCTGATTGTGCCGGTTTCGGAGGAGGCGCTGCATGCGGCACGCATCGTTCCGCACCTGCCGGAGGGGGTCCAGTTTTATGGCCCGGATCATGAGGGCCTGGCCGCGCTGCATGACAAGAAGCGCTTCAATGCCGATGCGCGGGCGGCCGGACTGCGTGCGCCAGACACTGTATCCGGCAATAGTCCGGAGGCAGACCGTTTTGCCGCGCGGCATGACTATGTCGTTAAGCCGGTGGATGGCTGTTCGGGGGAAGGGCTCCGGCTCTGCCGCAAGGGCGATCCGCTGCGAGCCGAAGACCGGCGGGACGGTGTCATCCTCCAGCAGCGGATATTTGGGCGGGAGATCAGCTCACAGACCATTTCGCATGAGGGCAGAGTTCTCGGCACGGTGCTATATGAAGGGCTCGTGCATTCCGGAACGGTGTCCTGCTGCTTTCGCCGTGTCGATGATGTTCCGGCAGCGGAGGACTGGATTGCGGCCTATGTCCGCCATCGCCAGCATTCGGGCTTCATTGCCTTCGACTTCATTGTCGACGCCGAGGGACAGCCCTGGCCGCTCGAATGCAATCCGCGCCTGACGAGCGGGCTGCATTTCATGAACCCGGACGATATCGCGTCCTGCGTGCTCGGTGCGCCGCCCGAACACAAGGTTCGCCTGAAGCCGCAGCGACAGTTCCAGGAAGGACATACGACGCTGACGGAAGCGTATGGGGCATTCTTCCGGCCGCGCGAGTTCCTGCGCCGGCTCGGACACATGGCGCGGTCGAAGGATGTCCTGTTCATGCTGCGCGATCCACTGCCGTTCTTCCTGATGACGCCGATGTCGTGGCCGATCCTGCGGCAGGTCATATTCGAGGGGGAAAGTTTTGGAACGGCGGCGACGCGGGACATTGTCTGGCATGGCCGTGCGCCGGGAACGGAGGCGCGCCAAGCGTTCAGTCTTGGAGCGACCGATGCCTGATGCGCATCATGATCTGGTCTGCCGGCCGCGTCGTCAGGCGCGCGGCGGGGCGCACGGCGTGTTCATTCTCGATGGTGAAATCGAACCGCCGGGCGAGGCGCGCGAGGATGAGCGCGCTTTCGATCGCGGCAAAGCCTGCGCCGATGCAGGTGTGCGGGCCAAGGCCGAACGGAATGTATGTACCCGGAACAATCTCGTTCTCCCGCTCTGGCGAGAACCGGTCCGGGTCGAACAGGTCCGGGTCTTTCCAGTATGTCTGGTGGCGATGCAGCGTCCAGGGCGAAATCATGACGAGCGCGCCCTTGCGGACGGAATGGCGACCGATCTTTCCGGATTTCATGGCGACGCGCGGCATGAAGGTGATAGGCGGATAAAGGCGAAGCGTTTCCCGGAAGAAGTTCCGGACAAAGACGAGCTTTCTCGCCGCATCGAAACCGATATCGCCGTTTCCGGCAATTTCTTCGACTTCTTCCCGCATGCGGGCCAGGAGATCGGGTCGCCTCGCGAGAATGAAGACGGCCCAGGTCAGCGCGCTCGCGGTTGTTTCATGTCCTGCGAGGAAGAAGACGCCGAGTTGGTCGATCAGTTCCTCGCGCGTGAACGGAGCGCCGGTATCGGCATCACGCGCCGCAATGACGGCGCTGGCAATGTCATTATACGGAGGGTCCGGATTGCCGAGATGGCTGTCGACGAGCGTGCCGAGATGATGGCGGATGCGCTGGCAGGCGGCGAGCACGTCCGGTTCCTGGCGTACTTCGGTCCAGGCCGGATCGACGATCAGCCGCCAGATCTTCACTTGCGCGACGCCGCGCTCGAAGACGGTGAAATCATCGAATACGTCACGGGCAATGCCGGACGCGAGTGGGACGGAGAACACTGTGCGGCAGATGATGTCGGCTGTGAGGTGGCTCATGATAAGGTCGAGGGAGACCGGTTCGCCCGTCCGCGCCGTCTCGTCGAGGGCTGCCGCGTGGGTGTCGACGGCGGCGCGCATGCTCTCGAAGGCGAGCGTCAGGCGCATCAGGGAGAAGGCCGGGTCGATCATGGCGCGCTGGCGCGCCCAGGTGTCGCCGTCGGAGACGAAGATCGAATTGCCGATCAGCGGTTCAAGCGCGCCGACCATGAGATCGCTTTTCGGGAAGATGCCTTCGGCATCCATCATGATCTCGCGCACGAGGGCCGGATCGTTGAACAGCTTGATCGAGCGGCGGGAATAGCCGAGCTCTCCGACCTGCATGCGGTAGGCGGCTGCGGGCAGGAGGCTCAGGAGGTCGCCGTCGCCGCGCCAGACCGTGCGGGCGAGCGCCGCAACCGGCGGCAGGGATTTCGGCCGCGGCGGACGATAGAGGTTGCGCGTGTCGGTCATCCTGCCAGTCTAGGCTGGCAAAACAGGAAAGCGGAAGGGGCACAGGCGTGACATTGCACCACGCGTTTGAATGGATGATCGCGCTGCATATTGCGAGCGGCGCGCCGGGGCTCGTGGCGTTCTGGCTGCCGGTCATGGCAAAGAAGGGTGCCGGGCTGCACAAGGTGGCGGGCCGGGTATTCACGTTCGCGATGATGTTCACCGGAACGGTCGCGATTCTCATGTCGGTGACGACCCTGTTTGCCCCGATGGAGACCCATCCGCAGCTTCTCTCGCATCCCGAATTTTCCGACCCGGCCCTGGTGCGCGGCATATTCGGCTGGATGATGCTCTATCTTGCCATCCTGACGATCAACCTCGCCTGGTATGGCTGGCGCTGCATCCGCAACCGGGCGGACCATGCGCGCAATCGCGGGCCGGTGAACATGGCCTTGCAGGCAATCCTTCTTGCGGTCTCGGCCAATTGCGCGGTGCAGGGCGTTCTGATCGGACAGGCCATGATGGTCGGCATTTCCATGGTCGGGTTTGCGACGGTGGCGACCAATCTCTGGTTCATCCTGAAGCGGAAGCCCGGGCCCGTCGAGTGGCTGACCGAGCATATCAAGGGCATCGTCGGCACGGGGATCTCGGTCTATACGGCTTTCTTCGCCTTCGGGGCGGTGCGTTTCGTGCCGGAACTCGCGCTGACGCCGGCGCGCTGGTCGGTGCCGCTCGTCACCGGGCTCGGCCTCATCATCTGGCACCAGCGCGCCGTGCGCCAGCGGCTGAAGCTGCGCAAGGCTGCTGCAGCCGCCTGAACGGCCGCGAGCCGTCAGGCGACGGCCCGGGCGAGGGCGCACATCGACCACACTTCCGACAGCGCATTGACGAGCTTGTCGATGTCAGCGTCACTGTGGACCGGGCTCGGCGTCAGGCGCAGGCGTTCGGTACCCTTCGGCACGGTCGGATAATTGATCGGCTGCACATAGATGCCGTGATGCTCCATCAGCCAGTCCGACACCATCTTGCAATGGACCGGATTGCCGATCATGACCGGCACGATATGGCTCGGATTGTCGAGCGTCGGGATGCCGATGTCGCGCAGGCGCGCGCGAACCTTGGCGACCTGGCGGCGCTGGCGCATCCGCTCGAAACTGCTTGTCTTCAGGTGCCTGATGCTGGCGCAGGCCCCGGCTGCAACGGCAGGCGGGAGCGCGGTCGTGAAGATGAAGCCGGAGGCGAAGCTGCGGATGAAGTCGCACAGGGCGGCAGACGCGGCGATATATCCGCCGAGCACGCCATAGGCCTTGGCGAGCGTGCCCTCGATGACCGTGATCCGGTCCATCAGGCCTTCCTGTTCGGCGACGCCGCCGCCGCGCGGGCCGTAAAGGCCGACGGCGTGAACCTCGTCGATATAGGTCATCGCGCCGTACTTGTCGGCAAGGTCGCAGATCTCCCTGATCGGGGCGATATCGCCGTCCATCGAGTAGACGCTCTCAAAGGCGATGAGTTTCGGCACCGACGGATCGAGCGCTTTCAGCTTCTGTTCCAGGTCGGCAACGTCATTATGCTTCCAGATCACGCATTTGGCGCGGCTGTGGCGAATGCCCTCGATCATGGAGGCATGGTTCAGGGCATCCGACAGGACAACGCAGTTCGGCAACCGGTTGGCGAGCGTGGAGAGCGCCGCCCAGTTGGAGACATAGCCTGAGGTGAAAAGGAGCGCGGCTTCCTTGTTGTGGAGGTCGGCAAGTTCGCGCTCGAGCAGGACATGGTAGTGGTTCGTGCCGGAAATGTTGCGGGTGCCGCCTGCGCCAGCCCCGCACTTGTCGATGGCTTCGTGCATCGCGGCGAGCACGGCCGGGTGCTGGCCCATGCCGAGATAATCGTTCGAGCACCAGACCGTGATGTCCTGCGGGCCGATCTCGCCATGATTGCGGGCGGCCGGAAAGGCCCCGGTCTTGCGCTCGATGTCGGCAAAGACGCGGTAATTGCCTTCCTGTTTCAGGTTCGACAGCGCCTCGTTGAAATAGGCTTCGTAGTCCATCATGTCCTCCACGACTGTGATGCGCCGTTCTCGAGCGGCGTTCCGATTGTTGACGATTGGCGGGCCCAGGGCCAGAGCGCGGTGTCGCGCACCGGCAGGACAAGGACCCAGTGCTCGATGACGGCGAGCACCGCGAGGGCGGCGATCAGCGTATGGCCGACCGCGCCGAACGTGCCGGCCGGATGCGATAGGGCCGCAAAGGCGAGCACGGTCGCGGCAATGGTTGCCAGCGAGATGAGGATCGGGAAAAAGGCCGTCACGCGCCGCTTGCCGAAATAGGTCGAGAGATAAGTGAGATGCGCCGGAAGGAGCCCGTCCGAGAGATTTGGCACGCCGAGGAAGACAAGGAACTTCGCATTGATGCGCATCCCCCAGAGCAGGAGATAGGTCAGCGCGGCGATGTGATTGTCGGCACCCCAGCTGAGCGCGACGATGAGCGCGCCGTGCAAGGCGATGGCGATCTCGTGATAGATCACGGTTTCGGTCGAGACGAGAAAGCGCGGCCAGGCCTTCAGGTCCGGCGGGCAGGGCGTGCGGCGCGGGCCGGATATGTAGCCGAGCAGGAACATGGTCTCGTGCCAGGCCCAGAGCGTGATGCCGATGGCAAAGCCGAGATAGGCGTCGGCAAGCCCGGTCCGGTCGCGCAGCAGAACCAGCCCTGCCATGGCGGCGAAGGCCGCGACGGTCATAGCCCCCGCCGTCCACTTGAACGAGGCGCGCGGGCGCTGGACGAGCCAGAACAGGAGACCCGTGCTGGACCACCAGATCGCGAGCGCCGCAAGGGCCGGAAGGGCGACCGCGGCGATCACCAGACGGGCTGCAGCCGGATGCGGGCGGGAAGCGTGTTCTTGCGGGTTTTCATGCAGAACAGGCGGGCAAAGGTGAGCCCGGCCGACGCCAAGTGCCGGACAGTCGAGAGGCGTCCAAAGAGGCCGCCCCGCGCCTTGGCGTCCTCGATCCGGTCCGACGTGATGCGGAGCTTTTCGAGGAGGACGCGGAATTTCGGATTGTCGAGATCAAGCTCGACCGGGAAGACCTGCCGGGAGATTTTCGTCGTCAGGCGGAAGACGTCGAAATCATATTCGGCCGGGACGACGCCTAGCGCCTCGTGGAAGACCGGGCGCTTGTGGTCGCGCACATACATGGTCGCGAACACGGCGAGCAGGAAGAAGCGGATCCAGAGCTTGTTGCCGCCTTTCAGAAGATGCGGGTTGGCGCGCAGGATCATGGCGAAGGCTTCGCCATGGCGGAACTCGTCATTGCACCACTGCTCGAACCATTTGAATATTGGGTGGAAGCGCAGCTCCGGATGCTTCTCGAGCTGGCGGAAGATCGTGATGTAGCGGGCGTAGCCGATCTTCTCGGAGAGATAGACCGAGTAGAAAATGTATTTCGGCTTGAAGAACGTGTATTTCTTCGAGCGCGTCAGGAAGCCGAGATCAACGCCGATGCCGAAATCCTTCAGCACGAAATTGATGAAGCCGGCATGGCGGGCCTCGTCGCGGCTCATATGCTTGAACAGGGCCTGGATGTCCGGGTTCTTCACCTGGCGGACAATCTCCCGGTAAAGGATGCAGCCGGAGAATTCCGAGGTCAGCGAACTGACAAGGAAGTCGATGAACTCGGCGCGCAGTTCAGGCGACAGCGTGCCGAGCACATTGTCGAACTCGTCGGTGCGCCTGAAATGGCCCCTGTTCGGGTCGGACGCCATCTCGGCGATCAGCGCGTCCCATTCCTCGCGCACGGGCGAGACATCGATCCGGTCCATGGCCTCGAAGTCCGTCGTGTAGAAACGCGGGCTCAGCATGGTCTCTTCCATGGCCATGTCATTGGTGTTGACGGCGGTCTCTGCGAAGGCGCGGGTCTCGTCTGCGGTGAGAATGTCATAGGCCATGGGGTTCAGAGCCTCCCTTCGGAAAAGCTGACTTCATAGAGTTCGGTCAGCTCGAACATGGACCGGATGCGGATCATCAGGCGTTCGAGCGCATTGGAGCGGCGGACAGTGGCGGTGCGGCGGAGCGTGAGCGAGCCGCCGAGCGGAACGGTGATGCGGGGGCCGTGCACGGTGACGCGGTCGCCGATGCCCGGCTGGACGCCGCCGTCAAGCTCGACATGGGCTTCGAGCGCTTCCCACGTATGGTTGACGATGATCGTGCAGGGCAGGGTGAACTCGCGGGCCGAGGCGGAGGCTGCTGCGGTCATGATGCGGTTCCTTCTGCAGCGGCGAAGAGCTGTTCAAAGGTTGCGGCATTGCCGCCGCCGAAGGCATCGAGCGAGATCGACTTGCCGGTCGACGGGTCTTCGAGGAAGAGCGGGCCATTGGCCGTGCGCACCAGGTTGAAAGGCGGTTCGGCCCCGATGCCGATACGGCGGCGGTCCAGCGCCAGGGCGCGCAGCGTCGTGCGGACAAAGCCGCCGGTTTCCGGCTGGAACAGGAAGACCTGTTCCCCGGTGCCGGCGTCATAGACGCCGACCGCGCCGCCTGCCTCGTCGCGGAACTGTAGCGACAGGCTGGCAACGGGTTCATAGGCGACAGGCTTCAGGGCGCCGATGCCGGTGAACCGGGAGAGCAGCGCCAGAGCCGTCACAGCGCACAGGAGGATCGCGACGCCGACGAGCAGCGGGCGCGGGACCCTTATGTCGTGGTGATGGTCGTGATCGTGAGTGGCGGCGGTCATGGCGTCTCTCCTCAGGCCGTCTGCGGCGTGTCGATGGACGGACGGCGGCGTGTGCCGGCATGGACGTCGACGCCCTGCCTGCGGGGCTCGGCGGCAAGCTCGACCTTCGTCGCTTCGGGCGCATGCCGGGCGACAGCATCGGCGAGCAGGCGGGCGACGCCGTCAGCGTCCTTCAGGGCGCGCAGCATGGGCTGCGTGTTCAGGTAACGGAACGGACGGGCGAACGGCCAGAGATGGAGATAGCCGATCTTGTTCGGTTCGGTGAGCTGGATCGCGATGTCGCCGATGCGGGAGCCATGCGGCTTGAGCTTGGCCGATTCCATCCGGGCGAACGGCACATTGACATATTTCCGGATGGCAAAGCCATGGCGCAGGACAACCCGCTTGGTCGTGATGGTGAAGATCGCCGCCCGGCTCATCCCGTAGGCGAGGAGCGAGACGACAAGCACTGCCGCGACGAGGAAGACGGCCGAGACGGCTGCCATGCCGATCAGGCCGTCAGCCGGTGTCCCGGTCGCAACGCCCGAGATCAGCCGCCAGCCGGTCATGCCGGCAAACCAGGCGATGATCCAGCGCAGACGGAAAGCCCCGACCATGAGGCCGACCCAGTCGGGCTGGCCCTGCC
Organism: uncultured Hyphomonadaceae bacterium; assembly: GCA_964429935.1. Taxonomy (GTDB): domain Bacteria; phylum Pseudomonadota; class Alphaproteobacteria; order Caulobacterales; family Hyphomonadaceae; genus CALLCD01. The sequence continues at coordinate 29,812 of CAYSED010000007.1, read as the reverse complement.
AGAGGACGGTTTCGCCCTCCGGCAGCGGTTCCGGCATTCCGCGCTGGGGCTCGAGCGGCCCGGATTCCTCGTCGTGGAAGAATTTCATAGCCACGGCTCCTGTCTCGATTTCATCGCATAGAGCTTGCCGCCGCCGAAATAGCCGGAAATCCGATCTTCTTCCCGCCGGGTCACGCTGTCAGGGTCCGCCGAGACTGGCACGCGGGTGAACTGGTCGGCCGTGATCGCCAGGACATGGACGCCATGGTCGCGGCCGCGGCTCGTATTGATGACCGCGAACGGCACCGGCACGAGGACGCGCTTGGAGCCGCCAGCAGCGAGCGGCACCTCGACCTCGTAGTAACGGATGATCGATTCGGAGCGGTCGACCCAGAGGTCGGTGACCTTGCCGGCGGCTTTCTTGTCGGCGGCCCATACGGTCATGCCGCGCGGGTCGGGATCGCCCTTGGCGACGGTATAGCCGGGGCTCTTGCGATAGGGCGCGATGCGCGGCTGGCCTTCCAGCGTCAGGTCCGGATAGTTCGCCCGCTCGGCATAGGAGGCCGGGCCGACGCCGTCGACCATCGGGTCGCCGGTCGGCACATAGGGCGCTCCGGCAAAGCCCGCCGTGCGCTTGAGCGCGAGCTTGCGGGTTTCGCGCGGACCGTCCTCGGGACTGACCGAGCCGCGGCCATGCGGCAGCTTGAAAAACTTCTTCCGGTTCGGGAAGAACGGTTTCGACGTATCGACCCGTCCGGTCGTGTCCTCCTCGGCGGGATAGCCTTCGCGCATGGACTCGCGCTGAAGGTACAGGACCAGGCCGAGAAAGAAGATCGTGAACAGCCAGAGACAGACATCGACGAGGTCGATCCCGGCTACGAATTCTCCACCAAAAATCATCGGATCATCTCCTTGCTAAATCGGTCAGCCGGGGAAGGCGGCCAAGCCAAAACTTGTCTCATCGTCTTGAGGTACGTGTACTGAATAACGGGCGAGCGGGCCGATCGCGACGAGGGTCGCGAACAGAAGGAAGACCTCGACATGGTAGACGACGCTGTAGCCGAGCGCGTTGCCGGACAGGCCCTCGCCGAAAAAGCCGCTGGTCGCGAGCGCCGAGACCGTATCGCTGAGCGCGCCGCCAAGCGCGAGGGCGACACCTGCCGCCGTGGCATGGACCGCGCCCCAGGCCCCAAGCGCGATGCCGCTGTCGGAGGATCTCGCAAGCTGCATGGCGGAGGCGAGCATGCACACCGAGAAGAGCCCGCCGCCGAGACCGATGAGGAATGTCCCCGTCCGGAACAGCGCAGCCGAGCCGAGCGGGTCGGCGAAGATGACGGCAGAGAATGCAGCGATACCGCAGAGCAGGCCGGTGCCGGCGAGGCGGAACGGGTTCGAGCCGCGGGTCAGCGCGCGCGCCGCGAAGGCGAAGCCGCCGAGCGAGCCGAGCGCAAACAGGGCCGTGAGCTGCGTTGTCTCGGACACCGTCATGCCAAGCACCTGCGCGCCATAGGGCTCAAGCAAAATGTCCTGCATGGCGAAGGCAGCGGTGCCGAGGCCGATGGCGATGAGCAGGCGCAGGGCAATCGGGTTGGACATCAGGCTGGCCCAGGCTTCGCTGAAGCCCGGGTCCGGGCTTTCGGATGCGGCCGGGCGGCGGCGGGGTTCCTGCTGCCACAGGGCAATCATGTTGAGCGCCATGGCGAGAATGGCCGAGCCCTGAATGACCTGGACGAGTTTCTCGTGCGAGAAATCGCGCAGGAGAAGTCCGAAGACAAAGGCGCTGAGCCCCATGCCCACAAGGAGCATGACATAGAGCAGGGCGACAACGCGGGGGCGGGAACGTTCCGGGGCGATGTCTGTCGCGAGCGCCAGACCGGCGGTCTGGACCGTGTGCAGGCCAGCGCCGACGGCGAGGAAGGCGAGCGCGGCCCCGGCCTGCCCGATCCAGTCCGGCGCGGTTGCTTCCGGCGACAGGAGCAGGAGCGCGAACGGCATGATGGCGAGGCCGCCGAACATGAAGAGCGAGCCGAACCAGATGAACGGCGCGCGCCGCCAGCCGAGCACCGACTTGTGGGTGTCCGACTTGTGCCCGATCAGTGCCCGGAATGGCGCGAAGACGAGCGGCAGGGACACCATGAGCGCGACGAGCCAGGCCGGGACCGAGAGCTCGACGATCATCACCCGGTTGATCGACCCGGTGAGCAATGCGAGCGCCATGCCGGCCGAGACCTGGAAGAGCGACAGGCGCAGGAGCCGGCCCAGCGGCAGCTCCGTCGTCGCTGCATCGGCAAACGGCAGGAAGCGCGGCCCGATGGTCGTCCAGATGCTCGAAAGGGGCTGGCGCTCTGGGGTCATCGGCGGACGAGCTCCATGGCCTGCGAGGTGTAGAAGCCGGTCGAGACTCGGTGGGTGCGCCCGATCGTCCAGTCGGCGAGCGAGGCGTCGGCGGCGATCAGGCGGCGGAGCGTGGCTTCGCTGACGGGCCGGATGGCGGGCGAGCGGTCCGACCGGGGGAAGAGGGCGCCGGCCGCAAGTTTCAGGCTGAGGGCGGGCGTGCGCGGCGCGAAGGTGAAGAGCACCGACTTGCGCGCGCGGGCGGCAAACCCGGCAAGGATCGCGGCCATGTCCGGCGCTTCGTAATGGATGACCGAGTCCATGGCGACGATATGGTCGAAGTCGCCAAGGCGTTCATCGAACATGTCGCCGACGCGGAAGTCGACGGCGTGCGCAAGGCCAAGCTCGGCGAGGCGCTTTTCGGCGAGCCCGACGAGGGTTCCGGCAAGATCGACGGCGACGACCGAAGCGCCGCGGCGCGCGGCAGCGACCGAGAATCGCCCGGCCCCGCATCCGGCCCCGCGCACGCGGCGGCCGGCCAGGTCCCCCCCGAGCCAGTCGAGCAGCGTGCCGCGCACGGCATCGCGCCCGGCCCGCACTGTGGCGCGGATCCCGCTCACCGGCGCGTCCGAGGTCAGTTTCTCCCAGGCCGCCGAGGCGGTCTCGTCGAAATAGGTCTCAAGCTCGCTGCGCCGTGTGAGATAGGAGGCAGAGGTCATGTCAGTCGAACCCCAGGAAATCGAAAATCTCGCGATCTTTCATCGGTTTCGGGAAGAGTTCATCGACGCCGTCCCAGAGCTTTTCGGCGAGCTGGATATATTCAGCCTGCACCGCTTTCAGTTCGTCCGTGTCACCCATCTCGAACAGGGTGGACTTTTTCAGGCGCGACTTGCGGATGATGTCGAGGTCCGGGAAGTGGGCGAGCCGCTGCAGGCCGGTCGCGGCATTGTAGCGGTCGATCTCGTCGGTCCCGGAGCTTCGGTTGGCGATGACGCCGCCGAGCCGGACATCGTAATTCTTGGACTTCGCCTGGATCGCCGCGACGATCCGGTTCATCGCGAAGATCGAGTCGAAATCGTTCGCCGTGACGATGAGGCCGCGATCGGCATGCTGGAGCGGCGAGGCGAAACCGCCGCAGACAACGTCGCCGAGCACGTCGAAAATGACGACATCGGTGTTTTCGAGGAGGTGGTGTTCCTTGAGGAGCTTCACGGTCTGGCCGACTACATAACCGCCGCAGCCCGTTCCGGCCGGCGGGCCGCCCGCTTCGACGCACATGACGCCATTATAGCCCTCGAACACGAAGTCTTCGGGGCGCAGTTCCTCGGAATGGAAATCGACCGATTCGAGCACGTCGATCACGGTCGGCGCGAGCCGCTTGGTCAGCGTGAAGGTCGAATCATGTTTCGGGTCGCAGCCGATCTGAAGGACGCGCTTGCCGATCTTGGAGAAGGCGACCGACAGGTTCGACGAGGTCGTCGACTTGCCGATGCCGCCCTTGCCGTAGACGGCGAAGACTTTCGCCCCTTCGATTTCGAGCGACGGGTCGAGCTGGACCTGAACGCTCCCTTCGCCGTCGCCGGGACTTGCCGGTATGCGCGCACCGACGCGGTCGAGCGATAAGAGGGTCATGCGGCAGCTCCTTCTGGAATGGGAATGCCCTCGACCTGGTCTTCCAGTTCGTCTCCGGCGCGCCGGAGCGCATCGAGGGTATCAGGGTCGGGTGACCAGTAATTGCGGTCGCAGGCTTCGATCAGCCGGTTGGCAAGGCTGGCGCAGGATTTCGGATTGAGCCGGGCCATGCGGCGGCGCATCTCCTCGTCGAGCACGAAGGTCTCGCCGAGCGTCTGGTAGATCCACGGATCGACCTGTCCGGTCGTTGCCGACCAGCCGAGCGTGTTGGTGACCTGCGCCTCGATCTGGCGGACGCCCTCATAGCCGTGGCGAAGCATGCCTTCATACCATTTCGGGTTCAGGGAGCGGGTCCGGGATTCGAGGGCGAGCTGCTCGGAGAGCGAGCGGACCTTGCCGTCGCCCTGAGTCTGGTCGCCGATATAGACCGGGGCTTCGGTGCCCCGGGCCTGTTTCACGGCCTGCGCGATGCCGCCGAGCGTGTCGAAATAATGATCGATCGTCGTCAGGCCGAGATCGACCGATTCGAGGTTCTGGTAGGCAAGATCAACATGGCCAAGGAGGGATTTCAGAAGTTCCGGGCGGGCCTGCGGATGGCCCTTGCGGCCATAGGCAAAGCACTTGCGCGTCTCGTAGGCCTCGGCGAGCTCGCGCTCGTCCTGCCAGCAGCCGGCATCGATGAGCTGGTTGACATTGGCCCCATAGGCCCCGTCGGCATTGGAGAAGACGCGCAGGGCGGCTGCTTCGATGTCGCAGCCGGTTTCGGCCATCCAGGCGCGGGCATGCTTGCGGATGAAGTTCTGCGCGTCCGGTTCGTCGGCTGCCGCGGCGGCATAGGCCGCTTCGGCGAGGATGCGGGACTGGAGCGGCAGGAGATCGCGGAAGATGCCGGAAAGCGTCGCCATGACATCAACGCGGGGGCGGCCAAGCTCCTCGAGCGGAATGAGGTTCGCGCCGGCCAGGCGGCCATAGGAGTCGAAACGCGGCCGCGCGCCGATCAGGGCGAGGGCCTGGGCAAGCTGGGCCCCTTCGCTCTTCAGATTGTCGGAGCCCCAGAGAACGATGGCGACGGTTTCGGGGAGGGCTCCCGTATCAGCGAGATGGCGATCGAGCAGGCGCGCTGCCTGGCGGGCCCCGTCGGCGACGGCATAGGCGCTTGGCAGGCGATAGGGGTCGAAGCCGTGAATGTTGCGCCCGGCCGGCAGAATGTCCGGATTGCGGATGAGGTCGCCGCCGGACACTGGCCGGATGAAGCCGCCGCGAAGGGCGCGGACGAGGCCCTCGATCTCGCTATTGTCGCAGAGCATCCGGTCAATGCCTGCGAGCCAGCGGATCTGGTCGAGCTGTTTCGGGGCAAGTTCGCGCGCGACCTCGGCCGGGGTGCGGCCTTGCGTGATGGCGTCAATGGCGGCGCGGGGCAGGGCGGGCGCATCGTCCGGCAGCGGCATAGCGGCGAGGAGGTCGGCGCGGTCAGCCGGATCGGGCACGGCTCCGGCAACATGCAGGCCGTTCGGGATCAGCGTGTCTTCCATTTCGCGCAGGCGGGCGTGCAGGCCGTCAATGTCGTCAGCGGTGCGAACGTCGCCAAGGTCGACGGCGTCGGCCTGCGCGATGATGAGGTCGAGCAGGTCGGCCGGCGGCGTGCCGTTTGCGGCGCGGGCCGTGTTCCACCGGTCGACCGAGGATTTCAGGTCGGCAAGGCCGCGATAGAGGCCGGCTTCGGCGACCGGCGGGGTGACATAACTGACCGTGACCGCGGCAGAGCGGCGCTTGGCAATGGTCGCCTCGGACGGATTGTTGCCGGCATAGAAATAGACGTTTGGCAGGTCGCCAATGAGATAATCGGGCCAGCACCCGGCGGTGAGGCCTGCCTGCTTGCCGGGCATGAATTCGAGCGCGCCGTGCGTGCCGAAGTGCAGGACGGCATGGGCGGCGAAGTCTTCCTTCAGCCAGCGATAATAGGCGGCGAAGGCATGGGTCGGCGCGAAGCTGCCCTCGAACAGGAGGCGCATCGGGTCGCCTTCATAGCCGAACGAGGGCTGCAGGCCGACAAAGACATTGCCGAACCGCTCGCCAAGCACATGGATCGCGCGGCCGGTTGCCTGCAGCTTGCCGGGGGCCGGGCCCCACTGGGCCTCGATCTCGGCGAGCCGCGATTCGCGCGCAACATGGGTCGCGGCCGGAACCTGCGCGTGGACATTGCCGTCCGTGCCATAGCGGGCGGCATTGCCTTCGAGGAGACGGCGGCGGAGCGCGTCCGGGCTGGCTGGCAGATCGACGGCATAGCCCTCGGCCTTGAGGCCCTTCAGCGTGTTGAATAGCGACTCGAAGACGGCGAGATAGGCAGCGGTGCCAGCCGCGCCGCCATTGGGCGGGAAATTGAACAGCGTGACGGCGATGCGGCGGTCTTTTGCGTCGGTGGTCCGCAGGTCGACGAGCTTGGCAACCCGGCGGGCGAGCATGTCGGCGCGCTCCGGGCAGGACTGCATGCTCATGAAGCCGGCCTTGCTCGCCGTCTCAAACGTGCACTTGCGCTCGCATCCGGTGCAGGCCGCCCCGCCGCTCGCCCGTGCACCGAAGACGATCGGGCCGGTCGCTCCGTCAATCTCGGGAATGGCAACCATCATCGTGGCTTCGACGGGGGTGAGCCCTTGGCGGCTCGCGCCCCATTCTTCCATGGTCTGGAATTCGAGCGCCTGGGCGGAGAGATAGGGAATGTCGAGCTTGTCGAGCATGTCGGCGGCGGCGCCCGCATCATTATAGGCCGGGCCGCCGACAAGGGAGAAACCGGTGAGCGAGACGAGCGCATCCACTGTCGGCTTGCCGTCCTTGATGAAGAAGGCCTCGATGGCGGCGCGCCCGTCGAGCCCGCTGGAAAAGGCCGGGACGACTTTCAGCCCGCGCGCTTCGAGGGCGGCGATGACGCCGTCATAATGCTGCGTGTCGCCGGAGAGCACATAGGAGCGCATGATGAGCAGGCCGACAGACGGCTTGCGCGAGCGGGCGAGCGGCAGGGCCGAGGCCGTCTCGCTGACGACCGGCGACATGCGCGGATGATAGACCCCGACATCCGGATAGACGTCCGGCTCGGCGACATCGAGCGTGCCGCGCAGATGGGCGCGCTCGCCGCTCGCATAGCGGTCGATCATGAACCGGACGAGGTTCTCGACATTCCGGTCGGAGCCCGAGAGCCAGTATTGCAGGGTGAGGAAATAGGCACGAACGTCCTGTGCGGTGCCGGGCACATATTTCAGGAGCTTTGGCAGGCGGCGCAGCATGCGCACCTGGCTCGCCCCGGCCTTCGCCTTGTCGGACGAACCGCGCAGGCGCTTCAGGAGCGCGATCGGGCCACTGGTCGGCTTGTCCATGGAGAAGCGGCCAAGACGGGTCAGCTTGACGACGTCGGCAGCCGACAGGCACCCGGCAATCGCATCGCAGGTCTCGCGGCGGGCCTGCAGGTCCGGCAGGACTGCTTCGATATGTTCCTCGATGAACAGCATGGACGCGACGATGAAGTCCGCCCCGGCAATGTCGCGGCGGCAGGCTTCGAGCCGGGCCGGGTCGCGCGGCCAGTCGGCGGCGGCATGGAAGGCGAGGTCGAGATTCGGAAGGGTCTTGCGCAAGGCCGCCCGGGCGCGCGACACAGCCGCTTCCAGCTGCCGGTCCAGGGAAATCAGGACGACGCGGACAGGGGTCTGGTCTGGCAACTTAGCGGCCATAATGCGCCTTTGCGTCATAGAGCGTGTCGATGGAGATGGTTTCGAGGCGGCGCTCGGCGGCGTAGCGCTCGGTATTGCGCCGGGCCTTGCCGCGCACGAAAAACGGTATCTTGCGAAGCTCCGTCTCGGCATCCGGGAGCCAGACAATATTGGCTTCTCCGCTTGTTGCAGCCGACGGGGCTGCGCCTGACGCGCCATGCCCGCCAAGATGCGAAGCTCCGGCGGCATCGTTGAACTCGAAATCGTCGCGGAACATGCCGAGCAGATGCTCTTCGAGGCCCATGACGAGCGGGTGGACCCAGGTGTCGAACAGGACGTTTGCCCCTTCAAAACCCATTTGCGGGGCGTAGCGGGCCGGGAAGTCGTGGACGTGGACCGGGGCGGAAATGACCGCGCAGGGCAGGTTCAGGCGCTTGGCGATATGGCGTTCCATCTGCGTGCCGAGTACGAGCTCCGGCTGGGCCTCGGCGATGGCGGCCTCAACCTCGAGATAGTCGTCGGTAATGAGCGGGGTCACGCCGTATTTCTCGGCGGCAGCGCGCAGGCCGCGGGCGAACTCGCGATTGTAGCAGCCTAGGCCTGCGACCTTGAAGCCGAACTCTTCCTCGGCGACGCGGGCTGCTGCGATGGCATGGGTCGCATCGCCGAAGATGAAGACGCGCTTGCCGGTGAGATAGGTCGAATCGACCGAGCGGGACCACCAGGGCATGTTGCCATAATCGACATGGGCCGTGACATCGATCCCGGAGAGCTTGCCGACCTCGGCGATGAAATCCTTTGTCGCGCCAACGCCGATCGGCACGGTGCGGGTCCAGGCCTGGCCAAAGGTCTTTTCGAGCCAGATCGCGGCGGTCTCTCCGACTTCCGGATAGCGCAGCACGTTGAAGTCCGCCGCTCCTATTGTGGCGATGTCTTCGGGGCTGGAGCCCATGGGCGCGACGAGATGGACATCGACGCCGAGGCTGGCGAGGAGGGCCCTGATCTCTTTGACATCGTCGCGGTGGCGGAAGCCCAATGCAGACGGCCCGAGCAGGTTGCAGGTCGGGCGGCCGGTCGTTGCCGACAGCTTTTCCGGAGCCGGGCCGGCCATATGGCGGACGATCTGGTAGAAGGTCTCCGCAGCGCCCCAGTTCTCCTTCTTGGAATACGATGGCAGTTCGAGCGGAATGACCGGGACCGGCAGGCCGAGGCGCTTGGCGAGGCCACCCGGATCGTCCTGGATGAGCTCCGCCGTGCAGGACGCGCCGACGATCATGGCCTGCGGCTGGAAACGCTCATAGGCGGCCAGGGCCGAGCGCTTGAAGATTTCCGCCGTGTCCGAGCCGAGATCGCGGGCCTCGAAGGTCGTGTAGGTGACCGGCGGGCGCGCTTTGCGCCGTTCGATCATGGTGAAGAGCAGGTCGGCATAGGTATCGCCCTGCGGCGCGTGCAGGAGATAGTGCAGGCCCGTCATGCCGGTGGCGACGCGCATCGCGCCGATGTGCGGCGGGCCTTCATATGTCCAGACGGTCAGCTGCATCAGACGGCGAGCCTCATCTTGCGCACGAGCGGGCGAGCGAACAGTTCGGCAAGGTCCGGGGCCTGCTCGAAGCCCTGGATCGGGGTGAAGACAAGTTCGATCGCCCACTTGGTCGTCAGGCCCTTTGCCTCCAGCGGATTGGCGAGGCCAAGGCCGCAGACCGTGATGTCCGGCCGGGCGGCAAGGCAGCGGCCGATCTGGAGATCGACATCCTGGCCTTCACTGAGGAGGGTGGATTGCGGAAGCTGCGGCAGTTCGCCGGCAAGATGCTCGCGGTGGAGATAGGGCGTGCCGACCTCGACCGGGTCCATGCCGAGCTCGCAATGCAGGAAGCGGGCAAGCGGCACTTCGAGCTGCGAGTCCGGGAAGAAGAAGACGGTCTTGCCGCCAAGCTGCCTGCGGAACCCTTCGAGCGCCTTGCGGGCGCGGGCGCGCGGCAGCTCGACGGCCGCTTCAAACCGGTCCTGTGGGACACCAAACGCGGTCGCTGCGGCCTGGAGCCAGTCGGAAGTGCCCTCGGCGCCGAGCGGGAAGGGGGCCGGGATGCGGCGCGCGCCCATGTCTTCGAGCGCGCGGGCCGTGTCGCTGAGAAACGGCTGGGCGAGCAGGAAGCGCGTGCCCGGGCCAACCGGAACCTGCGTGCCGGAGCTGCGGGCGGGAAGGAAGTGGACCTCGCCGAGACCCATGGCTTCGAACAGGCGGCGGAACTGGTCTTCGACGACATCGGCAAGGGCGCCGACAATGACGAGCGAAGGCGACGCTGCGGCGACCGGCGGTTCGGACTGGACAAGCGCGGAGAGACACGCGTCCTCGCCTTGCGTAAAGGTCGTCTCGATGCCGCTGCCGGAATAGTTCAGCACCCGGACGGCCGGGCTGTGCCGCCCGGACAGGCGCGCGGCGGCGCGGCCAAGATCGAGCTTGATGACCTCCGACGGGCAGGAACCGACGAGGAAAAGGAGCTTGATGTCAGGACGGCGCGAGAGGAGCCGGTCGACGACCTTGTCGAGCTCGTCATTGGCATCGGCCATGCCGGCGAGGTCGCGCTCCTCGATGATGGCAGTGGCGAATCGCGGCTCGGCGAAAATCATGACGCCAGCGGCCGACTGGATGAGGTGGGCGCAGGTGCGCGAGCCGACGACGAGGAAAAAGGCGTCCTGCATCTTGCGGTGCAGCCAGACAATGCTGGTGAGGCCGCAGAACACTTCCCGCTGTCCGCGCTCGCGCAGGATCTCGCGGTCCGGCATGCTGGCCCCGGCGGGGCGCGGAAGGGTCAGTTCGGTCATGCCGGATGCCCCGAGCCAGTGGCCAGACCGGCCGGGGCAGCCGTTTCGAGGCGGGCCTGTCTCAGCTTGAGAAGGAATTGCGCGGCATTGACGACATAGGCGGCATAGGCGGCGAGCGCGACAGTCATCTGTGTGGCGGGCGATCCAAGATCGAAACCCGCCATGACGAGATAGGCCGTGTGGAGGGCGAGGACGAGCATCGAGAACACGTCCTCCCAGAAGAAGGCCGGGGCGAAGAGATAGCGGCCGAAGACTTCCTTCTCCCAGATCGCGCCCGTGACCATGATCGCGTAAAGCGCGCAGGTCTTGGCGACGACGGAAAGGTGGGCAGCCGCATAGCCCTCGCCGCTCGCAAGGTAGCGCAGGACGAGGACGAGGCTGACCGCAAACACAAGAAACTGGACCGGCGCGAGCACGCCCTGGACGAGCGTCCACGGCGTGTTGTCCCGGCGCTCGCGCTCCTCAGGCGTGTACAGCATCGCTGCGGCGGGAGAAGCGTGTCGCGGAACCTGTTCTTTCATCACCGATTTGGCCGCCCTTGAAACCATGAGCAAACGTACCGCAGGGTTTTCCGCACTGTCAACCTGAGTTTACGTCAATCGAACTTGACGTTCGACCTTTTTTGTCCAATCCTAGGGTTGCCAACTTAACGACTGTCGGAACCAGAATGTTCCTGCTAGGGTCATGAAGTGTTGAGTACGAAGATCGTCCTTCGGGGTCTTGATTGCGGGGTGTTTCCCAGCAGCGGAAAGTCCTCTTCGCTGCTTCCCCAATGTCCTGATTTTTTCTTGTCGGCGATCGGACCCATAGAGCAGTGAACAGGCACGCAGGTTTCGTCATTTCCTCGCGGGCCCTAAAAAAGGGGGGTACAATGACAGACGCACCCCAGGACATGCGCCGCCGCCGCGACAGGCTTCACCTCGATGATTTCGGCGGCCAGACGTTCGAGAGCCTCGGACGAAAACTGGATACGGCCTGCGAGGGCGAAGGTGGCTTTCCGGCGACCGATCTCCTGCGCACGCTGGAAGGCGAAGTGCTGCCGCGGCTGATGCTGGCGCACAAGCGAAGTTTCGGGCCGAAGACGGCCTTCATCGCCCGCACAGGCTCGGTGACGCCGGAGACGGTCGAGCGATTCGTCGGCATCCTGCTTAGCGGGAGCGCCGCGACGGCCAGCAGCTTCGTCGACGGCATTCTCGCCGAGGGCCTGTCGGCCGAAGCCCTTTTCCTGCAATTGATGGGGCCGACAGCCCGCCGCCTCGGCGAGCTCTGGGAGATCGACGAGGTATCCTTTGCCGATGTCACGGTCGGTCTCTGCCGCCTGCACGAATTGCTGCGGCACAATAGCGTCGTCGGCGACGATGTCTTCCGCAGCCCCGTCCGGGAGGGCCCGTCGATCCTGCTGGCGACGGCTTGCGGCGACCAGCACGTGTTCGGCGTCCTCGTGGTTGCCGAGTTCTTCCGCCGGGACGCCTGGCGGGTCTGGAGCGAGCCTGGCGCTTCGCTCGACTCGCTGCTGAAGATTGTCAGCCAGAATGCGTTCGACATGATCGGCTTGTCAGTCACGCGCTCCGTCAGCGCCGGTGAGCTGACCGGGGAGATCCTTGCCCTGAGGCGGGCATCGGCCAATCCGGATGTGCGCGTCCTCGTCGGCGGGGACCTCGTGACCCGGGAAGCCGGGTTCCTCGAGAGCGTGAATGCGGACGGCAGCGCGCCGGATGCGGCAGGTGCGCTGGAACTGGGAAGATCATTATTGGCACAAATGAGGTGATGCTGCTAAGCACCGCCCCGTAGAGAGAAGCTACCGGAACAGAGAATGGACGCCAAGACTCCCTCGAATCGACCTGCGGGCGCGGGGGAAGTGGCGATGCCGTTCAGGTCGTCCCGGTTGTTCCTGTCGGAACTCGATCCTGACAAGACCGCCGAGATCGTCGTTGCATCGGCTGATCTCGCGCTGGTCCTCGAAGCCGGCATCGTCCGGGACATTGCCGTCTCGAAGCGGGACCTCCTCGAGGAAGTGGCCGGCCAGAAATGGCGGGACCGTCCCTGGATCGACACAGTCACGGCGGAGAGCCGCCGCAAGATCGAGGAATTGCTTGCCGAGACCTCGCCGGCCTCGCGCTGGCGGGAAGTGAACCACATGTCCGACGGTGCCGGGGACCTGCCGATCAAGTATACCGCCGTGCGGATTGGCCCTGGCGACCGGATGATCGCGCTCGGCCGCGACATGCGCGACGTCTCGGCGCTGCAGCAGAGGCTGGTCGAGGCGCACCAGTCCATGGAGCGCGACTATGCGCGCCTGCGCGAGACCGAGACGCGCTACAAGATGCTGTTCGAGGCGGCGAGCGAGCCGGTCCTGATCGTGCGGGCAAACAGCGCCAGGATCGACGACGCGAATACCGCCGCCTGCCGGGTGCTCGGCCTCGACAAGGACGACCTGTCGGAAGCAGTTCTGACGCAATTCTTCGAGCGCACCCACCAGCGGGATCTGGACCAGTTTCTCGCTGATGCAGCCCAGTCGGGCCGGGCCGGGCCTGTTCGCCTGACACTGCGGTCCGGCCATGACATCGGCATTTCCGCGTCCGCCGTGCGCAAGGATCGCGGGCTCCTGCTGATCGTCCGCCTCGACGCCGAAACCAGTACGTCCGGGGACATCACGTCGCAGCGCTCGCTCCTGTCGGTGCTCGACAAGCTGCCGGACGGGCTGGTTCTCGTCGACCGGTCGCAGCGCATCGTCGCCTCGAATGCGACGTTCAAGGAACTCGCCAAGCTAACCGGCAGCCAGCAATCGCCAGGCGTCGACCTTCGCAATTATCTCGGCCGTTCGGGTACCGACCTCAATGTCCTGTTCTCAACCCTCAAGAAACACGGCGTCGTGCGCAATTTCGCGACCGTGATGCGGGACTATTTCGGGTCGGAGGATCCGGTTGAAGTCTCCGCTGTCGTCGCCCCCTATGGCGACACGGAAGTGTTCGCCCTGTCGGTGCGCAGCGTTGCTCGGCGGATGTCGGGATCGCCAAAGCTCGATCGCAAGCTGCCAAGCTCGGCGAGCCAGTTCACCGATCTTGTCGGCCGCGTGCCGCTGAAGGACATCGTGCGGGACTCTACGGTGCTCATCGAGAAACTCTGTATCGAGGCGGCACTAGAGATTACCAATAATAATCGCGCCTCGGCAGCGGAAATGCTGGGTCTCAGCCGTCAGGGCCTTTATTCCAAGATCAAACGGGCGAGCGGCGACGAGTGACCTTGGAATCTGGCCGGGCAAAACGCCAGTTGTCCAGCAAAATTGACGTAAAATGAAATTGACACTTTGGGGTGCCGAAACTAGTCTTTCGGGGTGACCCAGACTGATCTTCCCTTGTCGCCTGGAACTGCGCCGTCATGGCGCGCCATCGTCGAATTGTCGAAGCCTGTCACCTGGTTTGCCGCGATGTGGGCGTTCGGCTGCGGGGTCGTGTCGAGCGGCATTCCCCCCGGGGACAGATGGTTGCACATCATTGGCGGCGTCCTCCTGGCGGGGCCGCTCGTTTGCGCCGCGAGCCAGGCGGTCAATGACTGGTATGACCGGCATGTCGATGCCATCAACCAGCCGGAGCGGCCGATCCCGTCGGGGCGCATTGCGGGCCAATGGGGCTTTTATCTTGCGCTGATCTGGTCCGGCGCTTCGCTCCTCGCCGGTGCCCTGCTCGGGCTGTGGGCGTTTGCCGCGACAATCGCCGGTGTCGCGCTCGCCTGGGCCTATAGCGCGCCGCCCTTCCGGCTTAAGATGAATGGCTGGTGGGGCAATGCGGCGGTCGGGTTTTCCTATGAGGGCATTGCCTGGTTCACCGGCGCGGCGGTCATGACAGGCGCTGCGCCCGGACCGTGGATCGTCGCGGCAGCGGTGATCTATTCCATTGGCGCGCACGGCATCATGACTCTCAATGATTTCAAGGCCATCGAGGGCGACGTGGAAATGGGCGTGCGCTCCCTGCCGGTCCAGCTCGGGCCGGAACGGGCGGCCTGGCTCGCCTGTGCCGTGATGGCGGGCGCGCAGCTTGTCGTCATCGCCGGATTGTTCCTGATCGGGTCGACCCTTGCGGCGCTCGGCGTTGCTGCGCTGCTCGCCGTCCAGGTCGTGCTGATGCGGACGCTGCTGGCTGATCCGCGCGGCAAGGCCCCCTGGTACAATGCGACGGGGACGACGCTTTATGTGCTCGGCATGCTGGTTACGGCCTTTGCCATCGGCGCTGCCGGGGGAGGCCCCGGATGGACATGACGCATAGAGGCACGCTCGGCTGGCTCGGCATTGTCCGGCTCGGCCTCGTGCAGACGGCGCTCGGGGCCATCGTCGTCCTGACAACCTCGACGCTGAACCGGGTCATGGTGGTCGAGCTTGCCTTGCCTGCCATGTTGCCGGGCGCGCTTGTCGGCTGGCACTATGCGGTCCAGCTCTCGCGTCCGCGCTGGGGCTATGGGGCCGACAGGGGCGGGCGGCGCAGCCCGTGGATCCTGGGCGGCCTTGCGGTGCTCGGCATCGGCGCGATTGCTGCTGCGGCCTCGACCGCGCTGATGGCCACTTCCGCATTCTGGGGCATTGTCGCCGCGGCGCTTGCCTTCACTTTGATCGGGGCAGGGGTCGGCGCATCCGGCACGAACCTGCTGGCGCTCCTTGCCGCCGAGACAGCGCCTTCCCGCAAGGCGGCGGCCGCGGCCATCGTGTGGATCATGATGATCCTCGGCTTTGTCGTCACGACGCTGGTCGCGGGGCAATTGCTCGATCCGTTCTCGCTTTCCCGGCTCATCGCCGTGACCTGCGGCGTCACCGGAACGGCCGTGCTTGTCGCGAGCCTTGCGCTTCTCGGACTGGAACGTCCGCGCGAACGGGCCGGGGTAGCCTTGGCCGGTCCGGCACCGGACTTCCTCGCCGCCATGCGCGAGACCTGGGCTGACCCGCAGGCCCGGCGTTTCACGATCTTCATCTTCGCGTCCATGCTCGCCTATAGCGCGCAGGACCTCATCCTCGAGCCTTTTGCGGGGCTCATCTATGGCTACACGCCGGGCGAATCAACGAGCCTGACGGCCGTCCAGAATCAGGGCGTGCTCGTCGGCATGATCCTGACGGCGGTCATCGGCACGACGATCGGCAAGTCGCGGGCGCGCTTCATGCGGGCCTGGACAATTGGCGGATGCCTCGCATCGGCGCTCGCGCTCGCTGCGCTCGTGTGCGCCGCGTCCGTTGGCCCGGCCTGGCCGCTGAAACCGTCAGTCTTTGCCCTCGGGCTGGCCAATGGCGTGTTCGCGGTGGCGGCCATCGGCTCGATGATGACGCTTGCCAGTGCAGGCGGGGCGGGTCGGGAAGGCACGCGCATGGGCCTGTGGGGCGCCTCGCAGGCGATTGCCTTCGGGCTCGGCGGTTTCCTCGGCGCCGTGGCGCTCGACATCCTGCGCCTGGTTCTTCCCGAACTCGGCAGCGCCTTTGCCGCCGTGTTCGGAACCGAAGCCGTCCTCTTCCTTGTCGCCGCCTGGCTGGCCGCGCGGGTCGGGGCGACGCGCGCAGATGACATGAGATTGCCGGCGATGCCGTCCGACATGATGGCAGCCGAGTAGAACGGGAGCGAAGACATGGCTTTTGACAGCGAGATGACCGGAACCTATGACGCAGTGGTCGTCGGCGGCGGACCTGCCGGGGCGACGGCGGCGCATGACCTGGCGCTTGCCGGGCGGCGGGTCCTCCTGCTCGACAAGCCGGGGCGCATCAAGCCGTGCGGCGGCGCGGTTCCGCCCGAGCTGATCCGCGAGTTCGGCATTCCCGAAAGCCAGATCGTTGCCCGGGCGAATACTGCCCGCATGATCTCGCCCAAGGGCCGCCGGGTCGACATGCCCATTGAAGGCGGTTCGGTCGGCATGGTCGACCGCGAGCATTTTGACGAATGGCTGCGCGAGCGCGCCCGCCTGGCCGGGGCCGAGCGCCGCGACGGCGCTTTCGTGCGCATCGTCCGCGATGCCGACGGCAATCCGACCGTGCTCTACCGGAAGCCCGGCTCGGTGCGCGACGAAGCGCTGGTTCCGATCCGGACACGGATGATTATCGGTGCGGACGGCGCGAAGTCGAAAGTTGCCGAGCAGGAAGTTGAAGGCGCGGACGAGAAGCATTGCGTGTTTGCCTATCACGAGATCGTCCGCTCGCCTGTGGCTGCGGACCCGGACATGTTCGAGGGGTCGCGCTGCGAGATCTATTATGACGGCCGCCTGTCGCCGGACTTCTACGCCTGGGTCTTCCCGCATGGCGAAACGACGAGCATTGGCGTCGGCAGCGCGCAGAAGGGCTTTTCGCTCCGGTCTGCCGTCTCGGCGCTAAGGGGCGAAGCCGGGCTCGACACGCTTGAGACGGTGCGCACCGAGGGCGCGCCGATCCCGCTGAAGCCGCTGAAGCGCTGGGACAACGCCCGCGACGTCATGCTTGCGGGCGATGCGGCGGGGTGCGTTGCGCCGGCGTCCGGAGAGGGCATCTATTATGCCATGCTCGGCGGGCGCTTTGCCGCCGAAGCCGTGCTCGAAGTGCTCCAGACCGGCGATGTCAAGGCCTTCGCCCGGGCCCGCAAGGCCTATATGCGGACCCATGGCAAGGTCTTCTTCATCCTCGGCATCATGCAGCATTTCTGGTATCGCAACGACAAGCGCCGCGAGCGTTTCGTCAACATGTGCGACGACAAGGATGTCCAGCGCCTGACCTGGGAAGCCTATATGAACAAGCGCCTCGTCAAGGCCGACCCGGCGGCGCATATGCGCATTTTCCTGAAGGACATGGCGCACCTGATGGGGCTCGCCCCCGTCCGGGGATGACAGGAGCGGCTTTGCTGTCGGTGTCTCATGCCAGCATATGAGCCGCCGGTACTGACGCGCCACGGGAGGACCTCATGGTGAGCTTGTCGAACCACGAGGTCCGGCAGGTACTGGACTTCTGCGGTCCCGTGCTTCGACAGGCTCAGCATGAGACCGTCCTTGACCGGCATCGTTCGTCCCATGAACGAGGTTGCTCGGCTGGCTGCCGGAGACTTCTGACGAGATGACGGTCACGCCCGTCATGCTGGATGCGATCCTCGTGCTCATCGGCGCGGAATTCCTGCTCATCGGCCTGTTCCTGCGCGCGCGCGGACAGAAGCGCCTCATTGTGCCCGTTGGAGCGTTCCTGCTGTCCGGGCTTGCCTTGATGCTTGCCTTGAAGCTCGCGCTTGGCGGGGCAACTGGCGGGGCGATTGCGGGATTGCTGGCGATGAGCTTCGTCGGCCATGCCGGCGCGCTTGTCCTCGCTTGGCGGGCGGTGAAGTAGCGGGGTTACCTCGATTGCGTCAGTCAAGGGCTGCGACGCGGTCTGAGAGCCAAGCTCTGACTATTGCCACGGGTGCAGTGGATCAGGTGTGGGAGATGGGTCCCGCGATCAAGTTGCGGGAAGACGTCGCCAAAAGCACTCTGGTTCTACAAGAAAACGGCGGCTCCGAAATGTCCGGAGCCGCCGCGTCTGTTTCAGGTCTTGCCCTGTCGGGGATCAGAACCGGGCGAAGCCGTTCTCGATGCCCCAGAGGTACCAGTTGTCAACGACAGTGCCCGTCAGCAGGATGCCGATGCCGCCGGTGATCGGGCAGAGGATGGCGAACCACCAGGCCCAGCGGTGGATCGATTCCATCGAGGCATTGAAACCCATGGTCCATCTCCAGAAGAGCGCGGCGCGTTCCGAGGCAGTGCCCCGGTCGACGATCTGCTCGATCTCACGCTCGCCTCCATAGCGCCCGACGGCGAGAATGGTGGCCCCGTGCATCGCGAACAGGAGCGCCGATCCGTAGAGGAAGACGATCGAGAGCATGTGGAACGGGTTGTAGAACAGGTTGCCGTAGACGAGCGAGAAATTGTTCGTCCAGTCGAGATGGGTGAGGATGCCGAAGGGTACGGCTTCCGACCAGCTGCCCATTGCGAGCGGCCGGATGAAGCCGAGCACGAGATAGAGCCAAATGGCGGCCCCGAAGGCCCAGGCGACATGCGTGCCCATGCCAAGCGCGCGGGCCCGGCGATAGGTGCGCACCCACCAGAGGATAATCGCGGTCGTCAGGAAGAAGCCGGCCATCAGCCACCATCCGCCTTCGGCAAGCGGCGGCAGGACTGACAGGCCGTGCTCGGCGAGCGGCGGATCCAGCGACAGGAAGGGCAGGAGCCCGACAAACTTGATCGGGTCCCAGTCGACCGATGCGAGCATGTTCAGCCCGATGATCTCGATCGCGATGAAACCGCACAGAAGCGAGGCAACGCCGGTGAAACCGAGATAGAGCGGACCGATCTGGGCGTCGCCGATCTTGCCGAGCCAGTAGCTGAACGCATTGACGTGGTCGCGTTCCCAGTCCTGTTTCGAGAGCGGCACGCCGGGGTCATAATGCCCGCGGACCTGAACCTGCGTGAAGATGTTCTGATACTCAGCCATGGTTCATTCCTCCCTTAATAGCCCCAGATCGAAAGGTTGCGCCAACCTTCCCACCAGTCGACCCATGATCCTTCATAGAGTGGGCCGGAAATGATGATGCAGACGGCACTCCAGAACCCGGCGTTCAGGGCGAGGAAGAGGCCAACGCGGTGAATGCCGAGCGTGCCGACCGAATAGCCCTGAAGGTCGCGGAAGAAGGCGTTCTCGTGCTCGGGGGCCTTCACCTCCTTGCCCTTGCCGGGATTGGTGGCCGACAGGATGGCACCGCCATGCAGCGCCAGGGCAAGCGTGGTCGTGAAGAAGAAGGTGATGGCGATCATATGCGCCGGGTTGTAGTGGAAGTTGCCGTACTGGTAGCCGGTGTTCGAGACCCAGTCCAAATGGCTCATGATGCCGTATGGAAATCCGTAGCCCCAGGCCCCCATCAGGAAAGGCCGGAAGACGACGAGCGTCACATAGGCAAACACCGCCACGCTGAAGGCGAAGGGCACATGGTAGCCCATGCCGAGCTTGCGGCAGATCTCCACTTCGCGGAGCGCCCAGGAGCCGAAGGCCCCGACGGCGCAGAAGGTGACGAGCTGCCAGATGCCGCCTGCGGCGAGCGGCGCGAAGGCGAGCCCGTAGCTGACATCAGGCGGATCGATGCTGATGAGCCAGGGATTCCAGGTGTCTTCCATGGACGCGCCATAGAAGATGAGGGCTGTGCCCAGGGTTGCAAAAAAGACCGCAGTGATGCCGAAGAAGCCGACATAGAACGGACCGACCCAATAATCGAAGAGGTCTCCGCCAATCAGCGTCCCACCGCGGACACGGTATTTTCTTTCAAAACTCAATAACGCCATCGCTCTGTCCTCATGGTCGTTGTCGGTCGTCAAATGGTCGGCGATTAGGCGCGGCCTGGCGGCGACGAAACAGTCTCAATTCCTGGTCCCGGCCGACCGGACGGAGGTCCGGTCCGGCGCGGGAAGAATGGGCGACGCGAGGCCTCCAGGACCGGCGTCGCCCATCAGTTTCCGCGTCAGGCGAGCCCGATGCTTGCAAGCGTTCCGAGCGCGGCGGTATTGGCCGTACCCAGATCTAGCCAGTTGTACTCAGGCGTGCTCAGCAGGATGAAGTGTATGATGAGCGCGAGAGTAAACAGGAATACCGCGAGCGCCGTAAGCACGCGACGCGGGTCGAATATCATCCAAATTCTCCACATGATGGGATCTCCTATCTTTGGATCTTATTGGATAACGCCGAGCCATGGTTTGTAATACCAAACCAGGACGTGCGCGATGAATGCCCAGAATGTGAAGAGCAGAAAGCCCCTCATAAACAGGCTGTGGACGGCTTTCGCCTCTGTCGTGGTAAGCCCCGACAAAGAGTCAGACCGTTCCATATGGTCACTGGCCATGAATTTCTCCTTCTGTGGCCTCTTTAGTATGGCTGCATTCAAACCCTGCGGCCGGGGGCATAACGCCGGTGACGAGCACCGCCGTATCTGGTGATGTGAAGAGAGGGATGATGCACTTGCTCATCGGCCCATCGAGCTCCACCAAACGCTTGAATTGATCGCTGTCAGCGTCTCGCTGACGAGACCTGTCCGTGTTCGACGGTCGTCGGAATAACGCTGCGAGAGAAGCCCGCCCGTGAGGCGCTTCATCAGCATGGCGACGAAGACCATGGGAAAGAGAAGGATGCTGTAGATGCCGAATTCGAGACGGCTGGACCGCCGGGACCGGGCGCCATGTGTCATGCTCATCTTCTATTCCTTCCTAAAGGTTTCAGGCCGCCATGCGGCTTGTCAGGTTCTTGTTGGCAGTCATGACGCGGTCGGCGGTGACTTCCGTCTCGCCGGCGGTTCGTGCGTCGCGTTCGCTGAGGTCGCGCAGGCGCTTGGCCGCTGAAATGCGGGCGAGGACCGGGTGACGGTCGATGCAGGCGGCGAGCGCGTCGCTTGCTTCGGAAGTCCAGGCCAGGGCAGCTTCGGATCTTGCGAGCGTCGGCTCGGCCTGGTCGAGGTCCTTGCCGAGCGGCAGGATGTGGAAAAGGGCGTCGAAGAGGGCGTTGCAAACCTCCTGGACGAGATAGGTCGCCCCGGAATAGCCCATGAAGGGCGTGCCGGTATGGCGGCGGATGACCGCGCCCGGAAACGAAGCCGGGATATAGGCCGAGCGGGCTCCGGCTTCCTGAAGGTACATGCGCTCGTTGAAGCTGCCGAAGACGACGAACGGCGCGCCGTTTGCCATGGCCTCGCGGACCGCGTCATTGTCGGGCTTCCGCCCGGCAACGCGGGCATGGGAGAAGGCGCAAGGCAGGCCGAGATCGTGCTCGAGGAAGTTGCGCACGCCGCGCGCATAGGTCTCGTTGGCGACGATGCCGAAATTGGCGGTGCCGAAAAAGTCCTGCGTCACCGAGCGCCAGAGGTCCCAGAGCGGCTTGATCGTCGTGTGCTTTTCCTTCTCGATGAAGGGCTCCGGGTCGAGCCCGGTCAGTTCGCCGAGCTTGCGCAGGAATTTCGTCGTCGAATGCAGCCCGAT
>CAYSED010000007.1:0-8365 GCA_964429935.1 uncultured Hyphomonadaceae bacterium | reverse complement strand
AGCGCGCGGCCGAACTCGCGGTACATGCAGATGCTGACATCGGCATCGATCAGCTTGCGGACATCCTCGATATGGGATCCGAGCGGGAAGACCATGTTGACCTGCGCGCCGATGCCCTCGACGAGACGACGGATCTCGGCGAGGTCCGAAGGCATGTTGAACATGCCATAGCTTGGGCCGATTATGTTGACGGACGGCTTGGCATCGGCGTCCTTTTTGCGCGGTTTCGGATCGCGGCCCTTGGTCTGCGCGAACTCGGTCCACAGCCAGAGCAGCGCCCGGTCGGCGCTCTGCCACTGGTCTTCGTCAATCGTGCGCGGCAGGAAGCGCTGAATGTTCGAGCCTTCGGGCGTCACGCCGCCGCCGATCATTTCGGCAATCGAGCCGGTGACGACAACGACCGGCAAGGCAGGGTCGAGCGCGGCGCGGGCCCGCTTCATGGCAGCTTCCGTGCCGTGCTGGCCGAGCTCTTCCTCGCCAAGCCCGGTGACGACGATGGGCAGTTCATGCGGGGGCAGGGCGTCGGTATAATGCAGGACGGAGGTCACCGGCAGATTCTCGCAGCCGACAGGGCCGTCGATCACGACCTGCAGGCCCTTGATCGCCGTGAAGACGTAGACCGAGCCCCAATAGCCGCCCGCGCGATCATGATCCTGGATCAGCATCCGATCGGCTCCTCGATATTCTCGGCACGCTTTGCAGCGATGGCGAGCTTGCGGGCCTGCTTGGCGCGGAACGCTTCGTGGGGATCCGGGACATCTTCCCAGACACCGGCCTGGTCGCCCGAGCCGACGCCCTCGAAAAAGGCTTTCATCTCGTCGAAGCGCGACTTTCCGGCCATGGCGGCATTAACGACATCGGCGAGGCTGCCTGCCCCGGCCGGACCCATGAGCGGGCGGGCGGAGATGAGATTGGTGAAATAGAGCGACGGCGTGCCATGCTCCTTGGCTTTCTGGACAACCGGCGTCGTGCCGATGGCAAGATCCGGCTCGAATTCCCTGAAGGCGGCAAGGTCGGCCTCGAGCGAGGCGCGGAAACGGATCTCGACACCGCGCGCGGCAAGCCATTCGCGGTCAGCGTCTGACCATTTCGTTTTCGGGCAGGCCGTGCCGACATAGCGCACGTCAGCGCCGCTCTCGACGAGCAGGCGGGCGACGAGCAGCTCGGACCCCTCATAGCCGGAGACGGTTACGCGGCCTTTGACCGGGCGGGCCGAGAGGGCAGCGCGGATCGCAGGGAGGGCGGCATTCTTGGCGGCGTCGATGCGGGCGCGGGGAATACCGCAGGCTTCGCCGATCTGTTCCAGCCAGGCTTCTGTGCCCTCGACGCCAACGGGAGCCGAGCCGACGACCTTGCGCCCGGCCGCTTCGAACTCGCGCACCGAGGCAGTGTAGAACGGGTGGATCGCGCCGACGGCGGCGCAATCGAGCGCGGTGTAGAGCTCGCGCCATTCGCGGGTCGGCACGGTCGCGCCGGCGGCAAGGCCCATGGGCTGGAGAAGGCGGCTTATGCCGATCGGGTCGGCCGGGAACATCTCGCCGAGAAGGGTGATCTTCGGCAGGTCGGTCGTGTCATTGGCGGCGCGCGGCACGGTGCCGGCCTCGGCTTCGAGCCGGGCATAGTTCAGCATGGCACCGGCGAGCACGTCTTTCGCCTCGGCATGGGTCGGCACGCCAAAGCCCGGCACGTCGATGCCGATGATGCGGACGCCGTTGATCTCGTCCGGCAGGAGCCGGAGCGGGACGCCGGACGCCGTCGGCACGCAGAGATTGGTGACGATGATCGTGTCGTAGCGCTCAGGGTCAGCCATCTTCTCGACGGCTTCCTTGATGTCCTCGAACAGCTTGCCGGTGACGAGCGTCTCGGAATTGAACGGGACATAGCCGACCGAGCGTTTCGCGCCGTAGAAATGCGAGGTGAAGGTCAGGCCATAGACGCAGCAGGCGGACCCCGACAGGATCGTCGCGGTGCGCTTCATGCGCAGGCCGACGCGCAGGCTGCCAAAGGCCGGGCACATGCTTTGCGGCTGGTCGTGCGGACCCATCGGATAATCGGCGGCGAGCTGTTTCAGGAGCGTGGTCTTGCCAGCCTTCTCGGCGGCGGCCTTCATTTCGGCTGCGCCGCCATGGCATCCGCTCGCTTCGCCCGAGCCTTGTGGCACAGGCGCGCCTTCGTTCGGCGCACCCATCGAGACCGGTGTATCGGCGACACGGTCGTAGACCGCTTCGGTTGTCCGTCCGTCGTTCAGATGATCGCCCCGGTCAGCCACGTGTCAGATCTCCTCGTAGACGACTTCGAGGGAGACCTTGTCGACAATGGCCTTGCCGCACATGTCTTCCTGGGTTGCCGGTTCGAGCACGACGCCGGAACCGGTCTCGTCGGCGGAGAACAGCGCGAGAAGTTCGTCATGGCTCAGCGGCGTCGGATGGACCGGCGGGGCTGTGGCGACATTCGCGGCGAGTTCCTCGAAAAGCGGTCCCCACCGGTCGCCGGGACGTCCGACGATCTGGTAATTGGCCGACTTCTTGCGGATGTCATCGTCAGCCGGGATCGCGGCAAGAACCGGGATGCCGACACGTTCGGCAAAGGCCTGGGCCTCGCCGGTATGGTCGTCCTTGTTGATGACCATGCCTGCGACACCGACATTGCCGCCAAGCTTGCGGAAATACTCCACCGCCGAGCAGACATTGTTGGCGACATAAAGCGATTGCAGGTCGTTCGAGCCGACGACGATGACCTTCTGGCACATGTCGCGGGCAATTGGCAGGCCGAAGCCGCCGCAGACGACATCGCCAAGGAAGTCGAGCAGGACATAGTCGAAGTCCCACTCATGGAAGCCGAGCTTCTCGAGCAGCTCGAAGCCGTGAATGATGCCGCGTCCGCCGCAGCCGCGGCCGACTTCCGGACCGCCAAGCTCCATGGCATAGACGCCGTCCCGCTTGAAGCAGACGTCGCCGATCGCGACTTCCTCGCCGGCAAGCTTCTTCTTCGAGGATGTTTCGATGATGGTGGGGCACGCGCGGCCATAGAAGAGCAGCGAGGTCGTGTCCGATTTCGGGTCGCAGCCGATAAGCAGGACCTTCTTGCCCTGCTGGGCCATCATGTAGCTGAGGTTTGCGAGGGTAAAGGACTTGCCGATGCCACCCTTGCCATAGATCGCGATGATCTGGGTTTCCTTGGTGACTTCGCCGGTGGCGACCTCGTCCGGCTCCTGAGCGGCTTCTTCGCGAAGCGCCTGAGCCATGGTTTCGGCGGCGGACGGCGCGCGCACCTCAATGAGCGTGGGCATGTCGGTCTCTCCAGTCGAGCACCATTTTCAGGCAGTGCGGGTCTTCAAACGCAGTCCGGTAGGCGCCGGGCGCTTCGGCAGCCGGGCTTGTGTGGGTAATCAGGCCATCGAGTTTCAGCTTGCCCCGTCCGACGAGGTCGAGAACGCCGGCGAGGTCTGCCGGGGTCCACTCGGCGGCGATCCGCAGGCTGACTTCTTTCATGAAGGCGGGCGGGAAGGCGAAGGACGGACGGCTCGAATAGAAGCCTGCGAGCGTGATAATGCCGCCACGGGTGCTGCGACCGATCATCGTGTCGAGCGCACCGACGTCGCCGCTGACATCGCAGATGCGGGCATAGTCCGTTCGCGGATCATCGTTCGGGTCCAGAACCGGATAGGCTTGCTCGTCCCGCCGGTCGGTATTGGTTTCCCAGACGGTCGGGGCAGGCGCACCCATGGCCATGGCGGTGCGGGCGAGCAGCCGTCCGAGCGTGCCGTGGCCGACGATCAGGTCCGGCAGGCCGCCAATGGCGACAGCGTGATAGGCGGTGGCCGCAAGGGCGAGGAGCGTACTCTCGATCCTGGGCAGGCCCTCGATCAGGACGGCGCGCCGGATCGGCACGACGATTCGCGAAGCCGACGCCCCGAAGAGGCCGCGCGCGCCCTTGTAGCAATTGGCACCCGGCACGAAGACGGTGCGGCCAATATAACGGCGCGCCGCATTGCAGGCGATGACCCGGCCGACAGCTTCATAGCCGGGCACGAGCGGATAGGAAAATCCGGGAAAGGTTGGCATTTCGCCGGTCCACAAGAGACGCTCGGTGCCAGTGCTCACGCCGCTCCAGCAGATATCGACGACAAGATCGTCATCTCCGGCATCGGTCAGTTCGAACGGTTCGACGCCGAGATTGCGGTCTCCCCGGAAGACGATTGCATGAGCGGCCAGGTCCTTCGCCCTTAGTCCCACCGGCGGTCGCCGACGGGCCGAAGCCCCGGTTTTGTCAGACTGCGCGGTGTGCCCTGTTGTCATAGTGTCACTATAAGTTGACAGTCTAGGGTGTCAATACTGATTTACGACGAGCCGGGCTCACCCGGCGACCAGCAGGCGCACGAGCAGGGGCTGGCGCGTCGGAATCTCCCGGATGCGCGAGAAACCGGCGTCCAGCAGGTATCCGGACAGGGTCTCTGAGGTGCGCGGACGCCCGGTTCCCATGGCCCAGAGATAGAGGCCGAAATACGCGTCGCCGACGGCTTCGGCGCCCCGCGTCCCGGCCATGGGCTCCGCGATCAGGAGCTTTCCGCCGGGCGGCAAGGCCTGCCTGATTCGTCCAAGCAGGCGCTGGACCGGCGCGTCGTCATGATCGTGCAGGATGCGAACGAGTGTGACGAGATCAGCCCCCTCCGGCAGGGGACCGCCGAACGCATCGCCGCCGACCGCCCGCGCCCGGCCGCCAAGGCCGGTTTCGGCGAAGCGGGCATTGGCAAGGGCGGCCACTTCCGGCAGGTCCAGCACGGTGACCTGAAGCTCCCGCGCGCGGGCGGCTGCGGCGGCTGCGAAGGCGCCGGAGCCGCCGCCGATGTCGAGCAGGGCGCGGTGGCGGTCAACCGGATAGGCGTCGAGGATTTCCGAAGCGATGAAGGCCTGCGTTGCGGCCATGAGTGCTGAGTACGGCGCAGCGACATCACCTGTTACGGCCGCCTGTCCGCCTTCGCCCGGATAACCCCAGAAAGTGGCGAGCGCGCCGCCTTTCGGCCGGTCGCGCAACAGGGCGACGGGGTCTGCGAGGTCGGCATAGAAGTAGCGATGATGGCGGACCATTTCGAGGACGGACGGGTTACCGAGAAGCGCCGCGCCGCGCAGGCCGAGGCCATAGCGGCCGCCGCTTCGGGGTTCGGCGAGTTTCAGCGCCGCCGCCGCCTTAACAAGGCGCTCCATGCCTTCAACCGGGAAATCGAACTTCCGCGACAGGTCCGAGGCGCTGGCCGGGGCTTCACGCAGGGCTTCGAGCAGGCCGAGATCAACGGCGGCGAGGAGAATCTGTGAATAGGCAAAGCCAGCGCAGAGCTGGAACAAGTCGGCGGCGCTGGACCTGGCAACCGGACGGGTCAGGGGAAAGGCGCTCGCGAAAGCCTGGAACCGGGCTGACAGCAGGAGCCGGTTGCGCCACTCGGCGAGACGGTCTGCAATGGTCATTGGCGACGGGCCGGACGTCACCGGCAGCCTAGGCGAAACGGCGGGCAAGGCTGTCCGGCGCGAGGCGCTTGGCCTGCGCGAAGACGAGCATGCGCAGGGCGTCCGATCCGTCGCAATCGGGAATGGAGCCAGCCGCCTCGTCGATCACGTCGGACAGGCGGCGGAGCGCGCCCTTGATGCCGTGGACATCGACCGCGCTCGGGCGGCCATGGCGGGCATCCTGATGGGCCGGCTTGCCGAGGGCGGTGGCTGGCAGGAGGACATCGCGAAGGTCGTCCGCGATCTGGTAGGCCGAGCCGAGCGCCTCGCCGAGCTTTTGCCAGCGAGCCGGATCAGCGCCCATCGAGGCCGCACCGGCGCGCGTGGCAGCAATGAAAAGGGCGGACGTCTTGGACAGGTGGTAGGCGTCGAGATTGATCTCGGGTTCGCTCTCCCAGGCCTGGCCGGCCGCAATGCCGAAGGGCGGGCAGGTCGCGTCGCCGAGGATTTCGACAAGGTCGGGCAGGGCCGCGCCTGACTGGCGGGCGAGAACTCGGAAAGAAATGGCGATCAGGGCGTCGCCTGTCAGCACGGCAAGCGCTTCGCCATAGGCGGCGTGCACGCTTGGCTTGCCGCGGCGGCTGTGGGCGTCGTCGAAACAGGGAAGGTCGTCATGGACGAGCGAGGCACAGTGAAGGAACTCAATCGCGGCGCCTGCGGCCAAAGCAGGTTCCATGGATTTGCCATCAGCGCAGGCGGCCGCGACGGCGATGCAGAGCTTCGGACGGACGCGGGCACCACCGGGGAACACGGCGTGCCGAATGGCCGATGCAAGCTGGGGGGGACCATCGGCGCTTTCAGATGCCGCAACGGCACTTTCGAGCATCCATTCAATCTGGGCGTCTATGTCCATGGGCTCTCCTTCGCGAATGTCACTCTAGCTTGTCATTTTAAGGTGTCAATTTATAGTGACGCAAGGGGCCATCCGCCCGGAAAGGGCATCCCGAATGGGTCATCCGGAAAAAATCGCAATCGTCGGGGCCGGCATTGGCGGCCTTGCGGCGGCGGCTGTGCTATCGCGGCGTGCCGAAGTCACGGTCTTCGAGGCTGGCCCCGGACCCGGCGGCAAGATTCGCCAGCAGGATGCCGACGGCTACGCGATCGATTGCGGGCCGACCGTGTTCACGATGCGCTGGGTGTTCGATTCGATCTTTGCGGCGGCGGGCAGTTCGGTCGAGGCGCAGCTCGCGCTCAGCCCGCTCGAAACGCTCGCCCGGCACTATTGGCCGGACGGATCAGTTTTGGACCTTTATGCCGACATTGGCGCGTCGGCGGACGCGATCGCGGCGTTCGCCTCGCCTGCCGACGCCGACAATTACCGCGCTTTCTGTCATGAGGCGCGCCGTGTCTACGAGACGCTGGAAGCGAGCTTCCTGACCCGCCCGAAACCGGACATGCTCTCGCTCGCGACTGCGGCGAGCCCGGCAGCGCTCCTCTCGCTGAAGCCCTTCACGACCCTGTGGCGGCATCTGGAGCAGCGATTCGGCGACCAGCGCCTCGCCCAGCTTTTCGGGCGCTATGCGACCTATTGCGGCTGTTCGCCGTTCGAGGCCCCGGCAACGCTCATGCTGATCGCCCATGTCGAGCAGGCGGGCGTCTGGACCCTGGATGGCGGCATGGGCGCGCTGGCCCGTGCGCTCGAGCGCGTCGCCCGGAAGAACGGTGCCGAATTTCGCTATAACACGCCGGTCGAGCGCATTCTCGTCTCCGGACGCCGGGCGACCGGTGTCGGGCTGGCCGACGGGACGTCCCATGCTGCCGGTTCCATTGTCACCAATTGCGACATGGCAGCCCTTGCGAGCGGCGCGTTCGGTCCGGACGCGGCCGTGGCCGTGTCTTCGCAGCACGGCAAGAGCGAGCGCTCGCAATCGGCGATGACCTGGACCCTTTCGGCACGGGCTTCAGGTCAGCCGCTGAGCGTCCACACGGTCTGCTTCTCGAATGATTATGCCGCCGAGTTTGACGCGGTATTCCGGCATGGCAGGGTACCGGACCAGCCAACGACCTATCTGTTCGCGCCGGAAGCGGCGCGCATGGGCGACCGCGACACGGCGCCACCGGTCTTCATCCTGATCAATGCGCCGGCGAATGGCGACACGGCAGCCTATGGCGCAGAGGAGCTCGAGCGATGTTTCAGCAGCATGACGGCACAGATCGCGGCGTGCGGCCTGGTCCTCGATCCGGTGCCGGGCTCGCTGACAGCGACAGCGCCCGACACGTTTGCCAGGCGGTTCCCGGCGACCGGCGGGGCACTCTTCGGCCCGGCGGGCCACAGCTGGCGATCCCCGTTCCTGAGGCCGGGCGTGCGCTCGAAACTGGCCGGGCTCTATCTGACGGGGGGCAGCGTGCATCCGGGTCCGGGCGTGCCGATGGCGGCGCTCTCGGGTCTCGCCTCGGCCCGGGCGCTGATGGCGGACATGGCTTTGACATACGTGTAGCACCCGGCGGCTATGCCTGGTGGTATATCGACGCGATCAGCGAGACCGGCGACAGCGCGCTGGTCATCATCGCCTTTGTCGGCAGCGTCTTCTCGCCCTATTACGCCTGGTCCGGCCGGGGCGATCCGGACGCGCATTGCGCGCTGAACGTTGCCCTCTATGACCGGCGCGGCAATAGCTGGGCGATGACCGAGCGGCCGGGCAGGGACATAGAGCGATCCGGTGACCGCTTCCGCCTCGGGCCGAGCGCGCTGACCCGGACGGCGACCGGCTTGGTTATCGACATTGATGAGCGGCGCGCGCCCCTGCCGCTGCGCCAGCGCGGACAGGTGCGCGTGACCATGCCCTGGACCAATCAGCGTGCCTTCAATCTCGACCCGGACGGTCGCCACCTCTGGCGGCCGATCTGCACAGCCGCCGAGGTCG
>CAYSED010000006.1:32755-52214 GCA_964429935.1 uncultured Hyphomonadaceae bacterium | reverse complement strand
GCAGCGAGGTCTTGCCATGATCGACATGGCCCATGATCGTTACGATCGGCGGGCGCGGTTTCAGTTCGGCGGGATCGTCGGTTTCGCCCTCGAGGCCGATCTCGACATCCGATTCGAGAACACGCCGGACGGTATGGCCGAATTCGGTGGCGATCAGTTCGGCAGTATCGGCATCGACGATGTCGTTCGCCCGCATCATCTCGCCTTGCTGGATCATGAACTTCACGACGTCGGAGACGCGCTCGGCCATCCGGCCGGCAAGCTCCTGCAAGGTGATGGTCTCGGGCAACTGGATGTCCCGCGAGACTTTCTCGCTGTCCTGCGAGCCGCCGCTAAGACGGCGCTCGCGTTCCCGCTCGCGGGCGCGCTTGAGCGACGCAAGGGAACGTTGCCGGTCGCCGTCATCGGCAAGGGCCGAGGCGATGGTCAGCTTGCCTTCGCGCCGCTTGGAATCGCCGCGCGGCTTCTGGCTGCCGCCGGCGCGATCGAAGGAATCCTTCTCGCGATCGGTTTTCTTGACGCGGCCGCCAAGGGCTTCGAGGGCAGGGTCCGGCACGTCGATGACGGAAGAAGCGGCGGCCGGGCGATCCTGGCGGCCGCGCGGATTGCCGCTGCCGACAGCCTTGGCCGCAGCGTCTTCTTCGGCACGCCGGGCTTCGGCTTCTGCGCGCCGACGGGCCTCGGCCTCCTCGCGGTCCCGTTCTTCCTGGAGCTTGCGTTCCTGCTCCACTTTCAGGCGCTCGCGTACCTCGTCGTCCTGTTTCGACGTGACGGCGCGTTTAGCCTCGGATTCGTTGCGTGCCCGCAAGGCCGCCTGGCGAGCCTTCAGTTCGGTCTCGGTGATGCCAAGCTTGCGGGCCAGCTCGGCGGTCTTGGTCTCCTCCTTCGTCGGGGCATCCATGGCGGCTCCTGGCGCGCCCGGGGCACCGACAAGGCGCCGCTTCTTCTTCTCGACCACGACCTGCTTGGTGCGGCCGTGGCTGAAGCTCTGGCGCACGGTTCCGCTCGACCCGCGGGACACCGTCAGCGGCTTGCGGCCGCCGCCTGAAGAATTGTTCTTGTCGTTCGAGTCGCTCATTGACCACCAAATACCAAAATTGCATCCAGCCTGCACGCAAGTGTGAGGCTTCTAAAAATCCCGCCGCGTGCCGGAAAACCAATTGCGTTCAGGCGCTGGCCTGAATCCGGTCAGGCGGGAATAGTCCGCCTGCCACTTTCTGGAGAACGCGCCCGTTTCCAGAAAGGCGTGTACCACATCGCCGCGCCCAAGCGCCATGCCCAATTCACCGGACGTCAGCGCCCCGCAGACCGGCACCTGCTCATAGAGGGCGCGGGCGAGAAAGTACACCTTGTTGCGACCGTCCTCGGCGCCGTCGGACGCCTCGATCAGCGCGCCGGGCGGGCGAATGCGCAGCGCGGCGCGAACCTGATCGAAACCGGTTACCAGCGCCCCGGCCTTCTTTGCAAGGCTGAGACTGTCCTGCAGGCGCCGCACGAGCAGGGCCTCGATACGGTCGGCAAGACGTTCCGGAACCGTGCACTGTGTCCGGAACCCCCGCGCAAACGTGCCTTTCAGCCCGGCCTGTTCGACCGAGGCCCTGTCGGCCCTGACCCACACGCCGCGGCCCGGCAGGCGAACGGCAAGATCCGGCGTGACCTCCCCAGCCGGACCCCGCGCAAAGCGGATCATGTCCGCCTGCGGCAGCCTGTCCCGCGTTGCGGCGCATTGCCGGACGGGGCCGCCCGGCTTGTCGTCTACGTGTCCGTCGTCATCGTGAGCCGGGTGCGGCATCGTTTCCGCCCTCCCCGTCGCTGGATAGGTTCTGGCCAATCGAGCCGAGCGCCAGAAGCGCGCGCTCTTCTTCCGTCAGGTCCATCAGGTCCGCTGCCTGCTCGGCTGCCATGTCGGCCTTCAGCTTGTCGACGGCCTCCTGCTCGATCCAGCCGGCCGCAACTCGCGCCTGCATGATGAAGATCTGGGCGTCGTCCTTGCGCATCTCGCCCTTCGACAGGATGCCTTCCCGGAAGACCGGCTTGCCGTCGGGGCCCGGCTCGCGCCAGCCGGTAATGTCGTCAGGCACAAGCCCGGCAACATCATCAACCGTCTTGATGTCGTTCTCTCCGAGGCGCACGGCAAAGCCGGGCGTCATGCCCTCGAGGTCCATCACGGCATCCTCGACGCCGAGTTCGCGGCGGCGGCCGTCCTGCTCGATTGCGAGCCTTTCCAGATAATCCCGGCCGCGTGCCTGGATCTCGGCAGCGACATCCTCGTCGAAGCCGTCGATCTGCATGAAGTCGTCCGGCGCGACATAGGCGATCTCCTCGACGGTCTCGAAGCCTTCGGAGGCAAGGAGCTGGGCGAGGGTCTCGTCGGCGTCCAGCGCTTCCATGAAAAGGGCCGTCCGCTCGGCGAACTCGCGCTGGTAACGCTCGGAATCCTGGCTTTCCGTGACGAGATCGATCTGCCAGCCGGAGAGCTGCGAGGCGAGGCGCACGTTCTGGCCCCGTCGCCCGATGGCGAGCGGGAACTGGTCGTCGGCGACGACGACCTCGACGCGGCGCTCGTCCTCGTCGAGCACGACCTTGGAGACCTCGGCCGGCTGCAGGGCGTTGACGATGAAGGTTGCATCGTCGTTCGACCAAGGGATGATGTCGATCTTCTCGCCGGCAAGTTCGCCGACGACGGCCTGGACCCGGGCCCCGCGCATGCCGACGCAGGCACCGACCGGATCGATCGAGCTGTCATTCGAAATGACGCCGATCTTCGCCCGGCTTCCTGGGTCGCGGGCGCAGGCCTTGATCTGGATAACGCCTTCGTAGACCTCGGGCACTTCCTGCGCGAACAGCTTCTTCATGAAGTCCGGATGGGCGCGCGACAGGAAGATCTGCGGGCCCTTCGCCTCGCGGGAGACCTTGTAGAGATAGGACCGCACGCGGTCGCCGTTCTGGAAGTTCTCGCGCTGGATGCCGTCATTGCGCCGGATGATGCCTTCAGCCCGGCCGAGATCGACGATGACATGGCCGTATTCGACCCGCTTGACGATGCCGTTCAGGATTTCGCCCTCGCGGTCCTTGTACTCGTTGAACTGGCGCTCGCGCTCGGCATCGCGGACCTTCTGCAGGATGACCTGCTTGGCCGACTGGGCCGCGACCCGGCCGAAATCGAAGGGCGGCAGCTCTTCCTTGATCTCGTCGCCGGGCTCGAGTTCGGGATCGATGCGCAGCGCTTCCGATAGCGGGATCTGCTGGACGGCGTCCTCGACTTCCTCGTCGGCGACCACGGTCTGCACGCGCCACAGGGTCTGCTCGCCGCTGTCCGGGTCGATCACGGCACGGATGTCATGCTCCTGGCCATAGCGGGACTTCGCCGCCTTCTCGATAGCCTCCTGCATGGCCTCGACGACGATGCGGCGGTCAATGCCTTTCTCCTCGGCAACGGACCGTGCGATCTGGAGGATTTCAAGCCGGTTGGCGGATACGCCGATATTGCTCATCTCTTGTCTCCTTGGGCGGGATGACCGTTGTCGGCATCCTCTGAAATGTCGTCTGTGTCGTCTATCTCGAAGCTGCCAAGCTCCTCGTCCTGCGGCGGCAGGGTGCCGGCGGCACGGGCCGCTTCGATCAGGTCGTCGGTCAGGATCAGGGACGCTTTCGACAATTCGTCGAGGCGTGCCGCCAGTTCCGTCTCGTCATCAAGCTCGAGCACCACAATACCATTGTCTTCGCCGGCGATCACGCCCTGAAAGCGGCGGCGGCCTTCGAGCGGCATTGCCAGTTCGATCTTCGCGGCGTGCCCCTTCCAGCGGGCAAAATCGCCCGGCCGGGTCAGGGGGCGGTCAATGCCGGGCGTCGAGACTTCGAGCGTATAGGCGTCCGGGATCGGGTCGCTCTCGTCGAGCATGGCCGATATTGCACGCGACAGGGTGGCGCAATCCTCGACATCGGTCGATGCGCCGCCCGCCTTCTCGGCCATGACCTGCAATTGCGGACGGTGGCCGCCCATGATGCGGACGCGCACGATCTCCATGCCGAGGCCGCGCGCTTGTGGCTCGATCAACGCGAGAATGCGTTTTTCCTGTTCGGTCTGGGCAATCACCGCGTGCCAGCCGCCTCCGGGTAAAGAAAAACGGCGGCCCCGTTCCCGGAACCGCCGCCGATATGTTTTCGACTTGGCTGCTATATAGGCAGAAATTCTGCCCGTGTCACCACCTGAATCGCTGTCGCCAGACTAGCTGACTTTCAGGTCCACGGCAGAGGTCTTGCCGCGACGTTCGTCGGTGTGGAGTTCATAGGAGATCGATTGATCTTCCTTGAGGGTCCGCAGGCCGGATTTCTCCACTGCAGAGATGTGGACGAACACGTCGCCGCCGCCATCATCCGGCTTGATGAAGCCGAAACCCTTGGTGTCGTTGAACCATTTTACTTTGCCGGTCGCCATTCTAGGCTCCTAATTGATGAGTTTAAAACAGCCCAAACCGGCCCGGGGACCGATCTGGGAAAACTCGATAGAGCAGGGAAGAGGGCAATTCCGCCGGTCTGGCGGTAGTCCGTTATTCGACCGAGCGGTATCGATAGCGAATAAGGCTCACAGGGGCGACGCTGCGTCAAGTGAATTTGCATTCGGGCGAGGTGTCGCGATTATTCCCCTTAGACGCGAAGCGGCCAGCAAGTCGGCACAGCAGCCTCATTCCCGCACAAATTCGAGCCAGACGGGCGCGCAGTCCCCGAGCCTTTTGTCCTCGTAGCGCGTCGTGACGTGATCTGCCGGGGCGATGCGCCAGTCATCCGGATGTTGCGCCGTCCAGCCAAATGCGCCGTGCTGAAGGAACCGCGCAAGCGCCTCGTCGGCATAGGACATGACATCGGTCGCAAAGCGCACAGCGGCTCCCGGTTTCAGGACACGCGCCAGCTCATCCAGGAAGTCCGGCTGGATCAGGCGGCGCTTCTGCTGTTTCTTCTTCGGCCACGGGTCCGGGAACAGGATGAACACGCGGTCTAGGCTGGCGGTCGCAAGCGAGCGCATCAGCGGGCGCGCATCATCCATATGCAGGCGGACATTGCCGAGCCCGGCCTCGTCGATCCGGGTCAGCGCCTTGGCCATGCCCTCGATATAGGGCTCGCAGCCGATGAAACCGGTCTCCGGATGTCTTGCGGCTTGTGTGGCGATGTGTTCCCCGCCGCCAAAGCCGATCTCCAGCCAGACCGCATCGACCGGCCTGTCGAATAGCGCAGCCGGATCAAGCGTGCCGTCACTTGCTGGCGGCACGGCGAGCATCGGCAGGAGATCGTCGACAAGGCCCTGCTGGCGGGCCGAGAGCGCCCGCCCGCCTGTGCGTCCGAACGTCCGTATCGGCCGCCGCTCCGTCATCGACCCGAAAGGGCTCTCTAACTGAAGCGCTGCTTCAGCGTCCCGACGAGATCGGTCTTCTCCCAGCTGAAGCCGCCTTCGGCATCGGGCGCGCGACCGAAATGCCCATAGGCGGCCGTGCGCGCATAGATCGGCTTGTTGAGCCCGAGATGCGTGCGGATGCCGCGCGGGCTGAGGTCCATGATCTCGGCCAGCACCTTTTCGAGCATTTCCTCGTCGACATTGCCGCTGTCATGCAGGTTCACATTGATCGACAGCGGTTTCGCAACGCCGATGGCATAGGAAATCTGCAGCGTGCAGCGCGGTGCCAGGCCGGCTGCAACGACATTCTTTGCGAGGTAGCGGCAGGCATAGGCCGCCGACCGGTCAACCTTGGTCGGGTCCTTGCCGGAGAAGGCGCCGCCGCCATGCGGCGCAGCGCCGCCATAGGTATCGACGATGATCTTGCGCCCGGTGAGCCCAGCATCGCCGTCCGGTCCGCCGATCACGAACGAGCCGGTCGGATTGACGTAGAATTCGGCTTCCGGCGGGAACCAGCCATCGGGGAGAACGTCCTTGACGATCGGGCGGACAAGCTCGCGGACATCGCCGGACGTGAGCCCGTCGGCATGCTGGGTCGAGACCACGACCGATGTCGCTCCGACCGGACGGCCATCGACATAGCGCAGTGTGACCTGGCTCTTGGCGTCGGGCTCGAATTCCGGCCGCGCCCCGGAATGGCGAAGCTCGGCCATGCGCTCGAGGATGCGGTGGGAATACATCAGCGTTGCCGGCATCAGTTCCGGCGTCTCGTCGCTCGCATAGCCGAACATGATGCCCTGGTCGCCGGCTCCTTCGTCCTTGTTGCCGGTCGCATCGACGCCTTGCGCAATGTGCGCCGACTGGCCGTGGAGATGGTTCGAGAAGATGAGCTTCTGCCAGTGGAAACCGTCCTGTTCGTAGCCGATGTCGCGAATGGCACCGCGCGCGGCCGCTTCGACGGCCTCGCGCGCAGCTTCATCTGTCTCGACATTGAACCCTTCAGGGCAGCGGACCTCGCCGAGGAGGCTCACCCGGTTGGTCGTCGCGGCCGTCTCGCAGGCCACGCGCACGCTGGCCGGGTCGGCTCCGCGCCGGATCGCTTCGCTGAAAATCAGATCGACGATCGTGTCGGACACGCGATCGCAGACCTTGTCCGGGTGGCCTTCGGACACGCTCTCGCTCGTGAACACGAATTCCCGTCGGCTCATTGCATTTCTCCAGTTCAGGATTGAAGGATTGGCCTGTATCGGCAGGTTCGGCCGCCAGCTTGACCTGTCAGATTCGGCAGATGGACTCAGGGCGTCGTATTGCGGGTTTTGTCCTCATCGACAAGAGCCCTGGCTGCGGCGACCACCATGTTCAGCAGCGATTTTCGCAGGCCCGGATCGCTGATCGACTGGTAGGCCGACACGAGTTCGAGCGCATCCGCGCTCAGGGTCGGGACATGGGTCGATCCTTCGGCATCGGCAACGCCCTGTGCCCGGTCCGACAGAAACTGCGAGGCGCCGTCGTAGAAGTACCCGATCGGGACGCCGAGCACTGCCGCCATTTCATAAAGGCGCCCGGCCGAGACGCGGTTCACGCCCTTCTCGTATTTCTGAACTTGCTGGAAAGTGAGGTTCAGCAGCTCGCCCAGCTTCTCCTGCGTGAGATGCAGTTCCCGGCGCCGCCAGCGCAAACGTTGCCCGACCAGACGGTCAATCCCGCTTGGGAGCTTGTTTTCCGACATGCTTTTCGTCCCGATGTTTTCTTGCGCCCTGTCTTAGCGACGCCACGCCAGAAACGCCAGCAATGAAAACAAGGCAAGCGAGAGGCCGTAAACCACGTCGCCATGCCGGAAATAAGCCGGTGCCGGGAGCGCTACGGGAAGCGGCGCGCGAACGGCCGACGACCGCCAGCCCTGAGGATCGCCCGGGACCGGCTCGCCCCGGGCAACCCGGCGGCCCATGCCGTCATACATGGCCGTTGCGCCCCGGCTGGCGACACGGGCCATGGGCAGCCCGCTCTCGATCGCCCGGTAGCGGTTCTGCGCGGCATGCTGGGCAGGGCCCATGCCGATGCCGAACCAGGCATCGTTCGAAATCAAGACAATCCATTCGGCCCGCGGCCGGGCCGCCTTTGATCGCAGGATGCTCGGATACAGTCCCTCATAGCAGATCAGCGCATTGAAGGGGGGCACCCCGTCGGCATAGACGACGGCCGGTCCCGGTCCCGGCGCAAACCCCGACGGCACGATCCGCTGAAGCGCTTCCGGCAGGAGACCCCGGATGAACGGCCCGCCGGGCAGGATGTCGGCGGCAGACAGTTCGCCGAACGGCACGAGGCGGTGCTTGTCATAGAGGGCGATGGGACCCGAGCGGTTACTGTTCTGGTCGAGCACCGCGAGCGAATTGAACCAGTCCACTTCGTTCTCTGTGGCCGGCGCTGCGCCAATGGCCAGCTGCTCTTCCGTGCGGTTCGACGGCTGCCGCCGCGCCGTCCCGGCAATAAGGGTCTTGTCGCCGACATAGGCGCTGATGGCGTCGAGCGCGTTCGGCGACTGGAGAAGAGGCAGGGGAACTGCCGCTTCCGGCCAGATGACGATATCGCCCGGCTCGGCCGGGCCGGACGTCAGCATTTCGAGGTATCGCCGCAGCACCGTGTCCGGCGTGTTGCGGTACTTGGCATCCTCGGGGACGCCGACATCCATAAGCGTGACAAACTGTTCCGGATAGACCGTGGTCGGCACGCTTAGGCGCCTTGCGCCGAGTGTCCAGCCAAGGCCGACGAGCACGACCGCGAGCAGGGCCGGGAACAGGCGCTGGCTGAGCGCCCGGGTTTCGCGTGTGTCGACGAGCGCGGCCGGGCTTGCCATGACAAAGACCGTCAGCAGCGTCAGCCAGTAGACCCCGCCGATTGACGCCGCCTGCGAGATCGCTCCGCCTGGTGCCCAGGTCGTGCCCGGCAGGTTCCATGGAAAACCGCCGAACAGGTGGCCCCGGACATATTCCGAGATCGAGAAGAACACGGCGAGGATGAACACCCTCGAAGGCGAAGAAGACCAGAACGTCCCGGCAAGCGTCACGCCTGCGCCCCAGATCAGCGCGAGGCCGGCCGGCAGGAGGATCAGCGGCATGAACAGGAAGACCGCATGCTTTTCGGGTTCCACCAGGAACGGAAAGGCCGTCCAGTGCAGGCTGACGAGGAAGAAGCCGAACCCGAAGGCCCAGCCGCGCGCGAACACGGCCTTGGCCCATTTCGGCGCGCCTCTTGCCCCGTCGATCATCCAGACGAGGCCGGTGAACGAGAAGGCGAGAACGAGGCTGAAATGGAATGGCGCAAAGGCGAGCGCGCCGACGGCCCCGAGAAACGCCGCCATGCCGTGGGCTTTCCAGCCGCTCAGCCGCGCGAGCGCCTCGTGCATCGGGCCGAGAGCGGTGAACCCGTGGCTTTTCACGGGCTTTATCATGCACCCGGCTCCACCAGGCGCAGCTTCAGGCGGCGGATGCGGCGGCCGTCGCCCTCGATGATCTCGATGTCGAGGCCGCCAGGATGGCGAAGCACCTCGCCCCGCTCGGGCACCCTTCCGGCAAGGGCAAAGACAATGCCGCCGAGCGTGTCGATCTCGTCCTCGAAGTCGGCAAGCGACAGGTCGATGCTGGTTTCAGCCTCGAAATCCTCGATCTCCATTCGGGCGTCGGCCTCCCAGACGGACGTGCCACGCCGGGTCAGAAGCGGCGCGTCTTCATCATGCTCGTCCTCGATGTCGCCGACGATTTCCTCGACAAGATCCTCAAGCGAGACGAGCCCGTCGGTGCCACCATATTCATCGATCACGAGCGCCAGGTGTATGCGCGTCGCCTGCATTTTCAGGAGGAGGACGGTCAGCGGCATGGATGGCGGGACGATGAGGACGTTGCGGGCGAGGCGCTCGAGCGGCTTGCTCTCCGGCTCAGCTCCCCGCGCAATCTCGCCGACCATGTCCTTGATGTGGACAAAACCAAGCGGATTATCGAGCGATTCCCGATAGATCGGCAAGCGCGAATGGACCGCCTCGGCAAAGATGCGGATCATGTCGCTCAGGGGCGTATCGACTTCGATGGCAACAATATCGGCGCGCGGGATCATCACGTCATCGACCCGGCCGGCTTCAAACTGGTCGATACGCAGGCGCATCGCCGCCTGCCGCGCAGGCGTCGGCGTCTCGTCCGGCTCGGCTTCTTCGGTCCGGCTCTTGCGCCCGAACCCGAACAGGCCCCGCGCCCGTTTCTGGTCTGGTTCAGGATCGTCAGGCGTCGGCAGGTCGGTCATGTGGAATATTTGAACTCTATCTCAGGTTTCGGCGATTCGGGAATACGGATCGGCATGGCCAAGCCGCGCAAGGGCCCGCGTTTCAAGCGCCTCCATAATCACCGCATCGCCCTCGTCAACATGGTCGTGCCCGAACAGGTGTAGCACGCCGTGCACAAGCAGATGTGACAGGTGCGCACCGATAGCCACTCCGGCGGCGGCGGCATCCCGGCTGGCCGTGCCGAAGGCGATGGCGATATCGCCGGCAAAGTCGCCGCTGGCGACACTGGAGGGAAAGGAAAGAACGTCTGTCGGCCCTGGTTTCCCGCGCCAGGTCTCGTTGAGTTCGGCCAGCATGTCGTCGCCTGCGAGCAGGACATCGACAGAGACATCGCCTGACCCGCAGATGTCTGCGGCCGCCTCCAGCGCGTGCTGGCAGACCCGTTCGAGGTCCTCGATCGCCTGCCAGTCCGCCGACGCCACCCTCAGATCCATCCTGACGGTCACGGCTTTCCTGCCGCCTCGGCAGCGTCATAGGCCTCGATGATCCGGCCGACGAGGGCATGGCGCACGACATCTGCGGATGTCAGCCGCATCTGATGCACGTCCGGGAGGTGGTCCAGAATCCGCAGGGCATGGGCGAGCCCGGACGGCTGCCGGCCCGGCAAGTCGACCTGGCCTGGATCGCCGGTAACGACCATGCGGCTGTCCCTGCCCAGCCGGGTCAGAACCATCTTCATCTGCGGGATCGTGGCATTCTGGGCTTCATCGACGATCACGAAGGCGTTCTTCAGCGTTCGGCCCCGCATGAAGGCGATCGGGGCAACCTCGATCTCGCCGCGCGCGCGCCGTCGGTCCATCTGCTCCTGTCCCATCAGCTCGCGCAGGGCGTCCCAGATCGGCAGCATGTAGGGATCAACCTTTTCCTTGAGGTCGCCAGGCAGGAAGCCGAGATTTTCCCCCGCCTCGACGGCCGGCCGCGTCACGATCAGCCGCTCGCGCACGCCCTGCAGGAGCTCGGATGCCCCGACGGCGACCGCAAGATAGGTCTTGCCTGTGCCAGCCGGCCCGGTGCCGAAGACCAGCCCGGCCGACGGATCGACCAGCCTGTCGAGATAGGCAGCCTGCCCGCGCGTCTGCGCCGACACTGGCCGCTTGAGGCCGTTCAGCGGGGTGAACGCGCCAACAGGGGTCATGGCCGCTTCGATGGCACCCGCCATTTCAGCTTCCGACGAACCGCCGCCGCGCGCGAGCCGCCGCTCCATCTCGGCAAGGGCGGTTTCGGCGATCATGATGCCCTCCGAGGTTCCGGTCAGCGCAATCGTGCCGCCCTGGCTCTCGGCGACCAGGCCGTAGTCTGACAGGCGGGCCTCGAGCAATTGCAGGTTTCGGTGGTGCGGGCCGCACAGCTCCTGCAGGCGATCAGAGGAGGCAACGTCATAAAGCCGGGTCAGGCGCGCGGAGCCGCGCCGCCCCGGACGGACTGGCGGCGTCATGCAGCCGCCTCGGCCCCGATGCGGGCTGCTCCGGCAAGCGAGGACATGGTGGCGCGGCGGATGTCGACCGGGACGATCCTGCCGATAAGGCTGTCCGGCCCGTCGAAATGGACCGACTGGAGATAAGGCGAGCGGCCATGCAACTGGCCGTCCCGGCGGCCCCGACCGGAAACGAGGATCGGCAGTGTCCGCCCGACCTGGCCCTGGTTGAAGGCGGTCTGCTGCTCCTTCAGGAGGTCCTGCAGGCGCAGCAGACGCTCGTGCCTGACGGCGTCTTCGACCTGCCGGGGCATGCTCGCCGCCGGCGTGCCGGGGCGAACCGAATACATGA
This sequence comes from uncultured Hyphomonadaceae bacterium, assembly GCA_964429935.1. Classification (GTDB taxonomy): domain Bacteria; phylum Pseudomonadota; class Alphaproteobacteria; order Caulobacterales; family Hyphomonadaceae; genus CALLCD01. The sequence goes on along the minus strand of CAYSED010000006.1, from coordinate 40,729 downwards.
ACGAGAAGGCCACCGCGAAGCCGACCTCCTCGACAAGGCCCATCGTCTCGGCAAAGTCCTGCTCGGTCTCGCCCGGAAAGCCGACAATGAAATCAGAGGCGATCGCCATGTCCGGCCGCGCTGCGCGGATCGCCCGGATGATCCGGAAATAGTCGTCGCGCGTGTGGCCGCGGTTCATTGCCTCAAGGATGCGGTCCGAGCCAGACTGCACCGGCAGGTGGAAGAACGGCATCAGGGCAGGGGTATCAGCATGGGCGGCGACAAGGTCGTCAGTCATGTCGCGCGGATGGCTCGTAATATAGCGGATGCGGTCGAGCCCGGCGATTTTCGACAGGTGCCTGACGAGCTTTGCAAGGCTCCAGTCCGGTCCGCCTTCGAGCCGGGGTGCGGCTCCGTGATAGGCATTGACGTTCTGGCCGAGCAAGGTGATTTCCCGCACGCCCTGGGACACCAGCGCCCGGGCCTCCTGCACGACATCATCAACGCTGCGGGAAAGCTCCGCGCCGCGCGTATAGGGCACGACACAGAACGTGCAGAACTTGTCGCAGCCTTCCTGAACCGACAGGAACGCCGTCGGCCCGTCCACGGTCCGCGACTTTGGCAGCGCATCGAACTTTTCCTGCGTGTCGAAGCGGGTTTCGAGCCGCTCGCCGGTCTTGCGCGAGACGCGGGCGATCATTTCCGGCAGCTTGTGATAGGCCTGCGGGCCGAGCACGAGATCGACGGCAGGCTGGCGGCGCATGATTTCCTCGCCCTCGGCCTGCGCGACACACCCGGCAACCGCGATGACCATGCGCCCGCCGGACTCGGCTTTCAGCTTCCTGATCTTTCCAAGCTCTGAATAGACCTTCTCGGTCGCCTTGTCCCGGATATGGCACGTATTCAGGATAACGAGGTCAGCGCCGTCGGCCGTTTCGCTCGGCGCATAGCCAAGCGGTGCCAGCACGTCCGTCATCCGTTCGGAATCGTAGACATTCATCTGGCAGCCATAGGTCTTGATGAACAGGCGCTTCGGCTCGGGTCGGGTCATGCGCCCGCTATATGGCTCAAAAGGCCGTCAGAGGCCAGACGCAACCGGCAGGCTCGGCGAAAGCCGCTCAGGCCCTTTTTCCTGGCGGCATCAGGAAGAACATGGTCGAGCGCTTGATGTAGTCGGCATAGCCCTCGCGCTTTGCCGCCGAGCGCCGGTCCATCCACGGGCACGAGACGAAGAGGAACAGGGCGAGCATGCCGAGCCAGCCAATGCCGGTCCACCAGTTCTGCAAGCCTGCCGACATGGCGAACAGCCACAGGCTGAACCACATCAGGACCTCTCCGAAATAGTTCGGATGCCGCGACCAGGCCCAGAGCCCGTCGGTATAAAAGCCCTGATTGGTCTGGTTGGTGCTCTTCTTGAACCGGAAGGTGCGCATCTGCTCGTCGGCAACAAGCTGGATGGTCACGGCTGACATGCCGAGTGCAAAGGCCACCAGGTCGAGGACAAGGTTTGCCGGATTGTCGCCCGTCAGCACGGGCAGGCCCGGCAACATGCCAAGGAAGACGAGCACAGTCGGGAACACGCAGATGCCGAGCAGATTGACCACCTGGTACATGGCCGGATTGTTCGCCCGCATTTCCTGATAGCGCCAGTCCTCATGGTGCAGGCCCGGCCAGTCGCGCGCCCAGTTCGAGGTCAGGCGCACAGCCCAGTAGACGAGCACGATCATGAACATGACCTTGCGCGGGTCGGTATCGAACCCGGCGAGCGACCACCAGAAAAGCGCGATCGCAGGCGGGATGACCGACCAGTAGGGATCATAGAGGCTCGCATTGGAAATGTTCGCCCCGACTGCCCAGATCACCAGCGTGGCAACAAGGTCGACCGCCAGCACGCTCCAGGCCGGTCCCCAGTCAGCAAAGGCCGGAAAGGTCGCGATCGCTGCAACGAGTGCGAGGAAATAGGCCCCCGTCACGATCATCAGGGAGCGCGGCTTGCCATAGCCGGTATTTTTGCTCAGGTGCGGGTTCATCAAACTCTCCGAGAGGTACGGGCATGACCGGAACGGTCAACAAGGGACGGTTCAAGAATCCCGTCGAAGCGGTTCTTGTGGGTACGAAAGAGCTCATTCGTGTAAAGCCCAATACGCGCCCGATCAATGAGAATGACCGCCTCGACGGCAAGACCTGCCTTATCACCGGGGCAAATTCCGGCGTCGGCTGGGGCGTCGCGAAACTCTGGGCGAGCAGGGGCGCAACCCTCATCATGGGCTGCCGCACCTTGCAACCGGACCGGGCCGCCGAATTGCGCGCACTTACCGGCAATCCCGACATCCACATGTACGAGATGGATCATGGCGATTTCGGCAAGCTCGACCGTTTCGTGGAAGCCCTTGCGCACGACGGTCGCAAGCTCGATGTCGTGCTCCTGAATGCCGGCCTCGGTGCCGCCAAGGCGACAAAGACCTCGCTCGGTCTCGAAGAGCTGTTCCAGGTCAATTATCTTGCCAATTTCTATCTCGTGAACAAGCTGCTTGCGGCTGGCATAATCCCGAACGCGACGCTCGCGGGCAATCGTCAGCCCGGCGATCCGGTGACACGGCTCATGTTCACCTCGTCAGACAGTCATCGCAGCGCGCAGGCGGTGAACACCGAAACGCTTGGCGTCTATTACGATTATGGCGTCTCTGGCGGGATCAACAATTATTCCTATTACAAGCTCGTCCTCAACACGTTCGCCGTCGAGTTGTCCCGCCGCCTCATGATCGATGGCAGGCCGGACGTCTCGGTGCTCCCGATCTGCCCCGGCCCGGTCAATACCAATATCATCCGCAATGCACCGCCGGTCCTGAAGCTCGTGCTCGGTGCGATCTTCGCCGTCGGATTCCAACATCCGGACAAGGCCGCGCCGCCATTTCTCTATCTCGCCTCAGCCCCCGAGATCGAAGGCCGAACCGGCGTCTACATGCACATGAAGACCGAAAAGCCGATGGACGAGAAATGCTATGATGAAGCGGCCGGAAAAGCGCTCTGGGCGCGGTCTATCGACGTCCTGACAGAAGCTGGAATGCCCCTCGCCGTCACGATCTGAGATCAGGCGACTGCGCCTGGCCGTTCCCCGTTCTCGTCCGCCGGCGTGTCGCGGAGGAGGGTCCGGCGCGTATAATGGCCCTCCAGCAGGTAGATCGGGCGCTGCTTGGCCTCGCTCGTCAGGCGGGCAATATATTCGCCGATAATCCCGAGCGAGAGAAGCTGCGCGGCGCTCGCGGTCAACAGGACCACCATGAGCGAGGCATATCCCGGCACATCAATGCCGAAGACGAGCGTGCGCGCGAGGATCATCCCGGCATAAAGCACCGCCGTGACGGCCAGCAGGGCACCGACATAGGTCCACGCCTTGAGGGGAAGGGTCGAGAAACTGAGCAGCCCGTCGAGCGCAAAGTTCCACAGGCTGCGGAACCTGAACTTGGTCTGCCCGGCCGCGCGCGGCGCGCGGTCGAACGCGATGCCGGTCGATGGAAACCCGACCCAGGCGAAAAGCCCTTTCATGAACCGGTTGCGCTCTGGCAACTGCCGCACGGCCTCGACGACCCGCCGGTCCATAAGGCGGAAATCGCCGACATTGGCCGGGATCGGCGTCGGCGACATGCGGTTGAAAATCCTGTAGAACAGCCCGGCTGTCGTCCGCTTCAGCCAGGTATCATCATTGCGGGTCGCGCGCACGCCGTAGACGACATCATAGCCTTCGCGCCAGCGCGCCATGAAGTCGCGCAGGATCTCCGGAGGGTCCTGAAGATCGACATCGATGATGATCACGGCGTCCGCATCCACGAGATCGAGCCCCGCAGTGAGGGCGGCTTCCTTGCCGAAATTGCGGGCAAGGTTCGTCACCTCGATCCGGCGGGAGCGCTTGGCGGCGTCGATGAGGAGGCCGAGCGTCTCGTCCCGGCTGCCATCATTGATGAAGTGGATCGTCCAGTCGCAGCCGAGCGTGTTGAGAATGGGCACCATGGCTTCGAGGAAGACCGGAATGGCCTCGGCCTCGTTATAGACCGGCGCGATCACGGCAAGCGTTGGCCTGGCAGGGCGGGACGCCTTGCGGGCAGCGATCATCGGGTCGGTCATGTTGCGAGACCTTCAGCTGCGTGAGAGGGCCGGTTGACCTTCCGATTGGTGAACAGGTGCGGGCCAAGCTCATGGCACAGTCGCCGTGCGACAAAGGCGGCGCACAGGACCATCCAGATGAAAGGCACGCCGATGCCGGAGCGTGTCTCCGATCCGGGCAGCATCAGGCTGACGGCAAAGACGAGGAACAGGGTGACGCGTTCGCCCTCAAGCCATCCGGTGCGGTAAGCCCGGCGGGCAAGAAGAAAGACAGCCGGCAGGACAAGCGTCAGCTCGTAATAATAGGCGTAGGGCGCAATGATGAGCGTGCCGACGCTGATCGCCGCAAGACGGAGCTCCGGGTCGGATGTCCTGCGCCAGACAAGCATGACCGCGCTGGCGACACAGATTGCAAGCACGGCGCACACGCCGACGGCGATGCCGGTCGGCACCCCGGCAAGCCGCAAGGCCGAGAAAGCCGTGACCATTTTGTAGAGCGGCATAGTGCCGCTTTCCACCGCGCTCCCGACATGGCCGAGTTTTGCGAAGAAGGCGAGCCAGGCATCCTGACCGGCGACGAGCAGGGACATGCCCCACAAGGCAAGGCTGCCGGCGGCTGCGACCAGAAACGGCATGTATGCCCGGCCTGCCAGAAAAGCCAATGGCAGCAGGAAGCCGAGCTGCGGCTTGATCGTCAGCACGGCCGCAGCAAGCCCGGCAAGGACGGGACGGCGATCCGCCAGCATGACTGCAAGCAGCATGAGGCTCGCGGTGAAGAAACCATTCTGACCCGTCTTAAGCGCGATCAGGATGAAGAACGAGAAAAAGACGGCAACGCGCAGACGCCCGGAAATATCAGCGACGCCCAGTGCCAGCCAGTAGGCGGCAAGACCCAAGAGGCCCCAGACGACCAGCGCGATCTGGTAAGGCAGAAGGCCGACCGGGCTGAAAACAAGCGTCGCGTGTGGCGGGTACTGCCATGTCAGCCGCGCAGCTCCTTCCGGGGCCGTCGGCACATGGCGGAAGATGGCGTCAGCGAGGCCGTCCTTGGCATAGAGCCCGGCCATGTCGCCGGCGAGGGTCTCGCGGCTTGCGCTCCAGAATGCCAGGAAATCGCCACCGAACAGGGGTTCGGACACCGGCAGGAACGGGGCAACAACGGTCACGATCATCTGGATCGCCCCGATCAGCACGAGGCCCCAGAACACCCGGTCAGGTGACAATCTGTTTTCGACCCTGCTCAGGGAGGCATGGAAGGACGTATCGCTCATGGCCATCCTATGCCACGCAAGCGATAATATTGAGTTACGTCAGAGGGTTAACCGGATATCTCACAATATTAACCAAGGTCGCCAGGGCGCGGGTTCAATCGCAGGCCAGCCTAGTCATCATCGTCATCGTCGTCGCCATAGCGGCCTTCATGCCGGTCATCGCAATCATCGATCTCGCGCTCGAGAATCTCGCCGCTCCATGCATCGATTTCCAGCTCGATCTCGCAGCCGTCATAGGTCCGGCCCTCGATTTCCCACTCGCCGTCGTCCCGTTCGATCTCCTCGATCCGGTCAACCCCCGACCAGACGGCAATGTCGATCGCCTGCGCCCTGCCGATGCCGCGCCTGTCATGGCGGTCGTCGTCCGCGTTGGCAGGCGTTCCTGATAGTCCGAGGGCGGCGAGGCCCAGGGCAGCGAGACTTGTCGTGGCGAATGTCTTTGGCATTTCAGGCTCCGCTGGCACCGTGAGAGAGGCGTAGATTTCTGCCTGCCATCAAGGGAACAGGGCATGAATGCCTTGTTCAGGTCGAAGGATGCAACGGAACCGGACCGGGCCAGCTACTCCGCCTCGTCAAGCCTTATGCCGTAAAGTTCAAGCCGGTGGTCGACCAGTTTATAGCCAAGCTCGCGGGCAATGAATTCCTGCAGGCGTTCGATTTCCGCGTTCTGGAATTCGACCACGTCGCCCGTGCGAATGTCGATGAGGTGGTCATGATGTTCGGCGGGCACCTCCTCGAAGCGCGAGCGCCCGTCCCGGAAGTCATGCCGCTCGATGATCCCGGATTCCTCGAACAGCTTGACCGTCCGGTAGACCGTCGCGAGGGAAATCGATGCGTCGAGCGCATTGGCGCGGCGGTGCAGTTCCTCGGCATCAGGGTGATCGTCGGCAGAAGAGAGGACGCGCGCGATGGTCCGCCTCTGCTCCGTCATGCGGAGGCCCTTGTCGATGCAGAGTTTCTCGATCCGGTCCATGCCTTCTAAATGCCCGTGCTCAGCCGGAAAGTCCAGTCAGGCCTAGGCTCATGAGCAGGGCGTCCGCGTCTGGCCTGCCGGGCCGACGATAATAGGCCTTGCGCCGGCCGTCGATGGCAAAGCCCATTGCGCCGTAGAGCGAAATGGCCGGACCATTGTCCTCGGCGACATCGAGAAGCAGGCGGGCGCAGCCGCGGGCTGCCAGATGGGGCAGGGCCTTTGTCAGGAGTTGCCGGGCAAGCCCCAGGCGCCGGTGGCGGGGAACGACAGCGAGCATCAGAAGCTCGGCTGTATCGCCGACAGTCTGGAACAGGGCAAAGCTCGCAAGCTCCCGGGTCTCGTCTTCCTGCCCGATGCAGAATGCGCCGGGATTACCGAGCGAGCTGGCGAGCGCTGTCTCCGTCCAGGGGTCATGATAGGCGTCCCGGTGCAGTTTCGCGAGATCCCGGGCGTCGGCGATGCCGAGAATCCTCAGCGCGGCCTTCATGGCCCCGGCAAGCCTGCCATCGGTGCGGCATCCGGCAGGCGGGCATAGACCGGCGCGGGCAGATGCCCTTGCGGATCGATGGCCTCGCCTTTCAGGCCTGCCCATGCGGCGCGAGGAGTCGCGAGGACCGGCGGCCGGACCCCGAGCGTCCCCTCGGCAAGTTCGAGAACGGGTCCGAGCGCGAGGCCCCCCTTCAGGTCCTGGACCCAGAACGTCCGGTCCGGAGGGCGCGTCTGCGCAGGCATCGCCGCCGAGAGCCGCCCGGTCTGCCCGGGTGCAATCCCGGCCTCTAGCGCGGTCAGCCCTACGGCAGGAATGCCAAGCCCGAGCGCCAGCGCGCGCGCGAAGGCAACCCCGATCCGGATGCCGGTAAAGCTGCCGGGACCTGTCACGACCACGATGCGGTCAAGCGACGACAGGCTGACCCCCGCCCTGGCGAGGATACCACCCGTCAGGTCCGGCAGCCTTTCGTCCTGGCCCCGCACCATGGTTTCCGCCTGTTCCACGATGACCTCGCCCTGTTCGATGATGGCAAGGTCGCAAGCAGCAAGGCATGTGTTGATGGCCAGCAGCGCCACGCGTTCGCCTCCGGTGGCGGCTCAGAGAATGACGCAGGCGTCATCAAACTCGAGGCGCGGCGAGCGCGGGAACAGCCCTGTCCTGTCGCCATGGCCGATATTGCAGATCCAGTTGGATCGCCAGCCGGAGCGGGGACCGGTCATGAACTCCGCATCGACCCCGGCATTGTCGAAGCCGGACATCGGGCCGCAATCGAGGCCGATGGCCCGCGCAGCAAGCATCAGGTATGCCCCCTGCAGCGTGCCGTTACGGAAGGCGGTCACGGCCCGCGCGGTGTCGTCGGCAAACCAGTCCTTGGCACCCGGATTGTGCGGAAATAGTTGCGGAATTTTCTCGTGAAAGTCGGAATCATGGGCGATGATGACCGTCCATGGTGCCGACATGGTCTTGTTGACATTGGTTGGCGACAGGTGTGGCTTCAGGCGGTTGCGGCCCTCGCCGTCCTTCGGCAGGAAGATGAAGCGCCCCGGGCAGCAATTTGCGCTGGTCGGTCCCCATTTGGCGAGGTCGTAGGCGGCGCGGACCAGGATTTCGGGCACGTCCTGCCCGGTCCACGAACTGTAGGTTCGCGCCCGGCGGACCAG
>CAYSED010000006.1:6174-32745 GCA_964429935.1 uncultured Hyphomonadaceae bacterium | reverse complement strand
GCCTCGACGGCCGTGACTTCGGGGACATAGGCGCGAAGCATGTTCTCGATGCCCTGCTTGAGCGTGTAGGCCGACGACGGACATCCGGCGCAGGCACCCCGCATGGACAGGTGGACAATGCCGGTCTCCGGCTCGAAGCGCTGGAAGATGATGTCGCCGCCATCGGCCGCGACAGCCGGGCGCACCCGGGTCTCGATAAGCTCGCGGATCTCGGCAACGATCTCGGCGGCCTCTCCTTCATAGGTGATGGCGTCTTCGGGGGCTGCGGCCATGACGGATGTCTCGATTACGGGCAGCCCGGCGACATAATGGTCCATGATCGCGGCCAGGACCATCGGCCGGACATGTCTCCAGTCCGATCCGGCATCCTTGGAGACCGACAGGAAATCGCTTCCGAGGAACACGCCAGTGACACCGTCCACCCCGAAGACCGCCTGCGCCAGCGGGCTTGGCGCTGCGCTCGCCGCACTCGGAAAGTCGAACGGTCCGTCAGCGCCGGCGACCACTTCGCCGGGAAGGAATTTCAGCGTGTCGGGATTCGGGGTCGGTTCGGTCTGGATAAACATGCGGGGGGACGGCGCCTAGTTGCTATGTTCGGTAAATGGCCCAGTCTGCGGCCGGGTTCAAGCGCCACCTGGCTATTCGGTGTCCGCCGGACGATGAGCCGCCAGCGTATCCTGTATAGCCGGTTCAGGCTCCAGAAGGACCGCAGCGGCGCGCCGCGATGCCTTGCCTGCCTCGCCGAGCAGGAATGCCATAGTGGCAAGGTGGTTGGTGCCGATCGCCCCGTCGCTTGCCTGGTTTGCGACGAAGAGCGGCCGGATGCGCGCGGCCCGCCGCCAGGCATTTAGTGCGTCCTCGAAGTCGCCGGCAAATCCCTTCGCATCCGCCAGTCGCGGTTCCCGTGCAATCCGGGCGACGAGCAGTTCATGGGCAACATGGGCGCGGGCCTTTGCCTCATAGAGTGCCGCGACCGAGGCGCGGCTTGCGATCCAGCCGTCGCCCGGGCTGGCGAGCGGCGCGAGTGTCTCGATGGAGGAATCGGCCCAGGCCGCAAAGAGCTGCAGCTCGGCGGCAAGGGTCGCCGGTCCGTCAGGCCGGCCCGCGAGCCCGACAGACACGCGCCCGTCATAGCGGGTCAGGGCTTCCCGGGCGGCGACGAGGCCGGGCACCGTATCCTCGCTCGTCGCCCGGCCAAGCAGGCGCACGGCGGCTTCGAGGTCCGGGTCCCGCTGGCCCTCGAAGAGCGACAGCGTGAGGCGGCCATGGCCGGCGATCGCCTCGATCAGGCTTTCCTGCCAGGCCGGCAGCGCGGTCAGTCGCACCTGCGGATGCCAGCGGTGCAGGTCGCCGGTCCAGCCGGGTCCGTCAAGTTCCCGGGAGAGAAGCGTGGCCGCGACGCCGACATCCGAGGCCGCCCAGTGGCGACCCTCATCGAGATTGACCGGCGCGTCGTCGAGGTCGTGACTGAGCAGCACCATGGCGGGGTAGGCCATCAGGGCCAGTACGACGCCGAGCACCTTGAGCGCCGTCAGCGCCTTGTCCCACTTGATGCCGGGACGGGGCGGCCTGGCGGCATGGTAGGTCGGATAGGCGAGTCGCACGACCGGCGCCGGGTTGCCTGCGTCCTGCGTAAGCGCGGTCTCTGTTGTCATGGCCACTCCAATGGGGAAAACTTGGGGGCTTAAAACTTTCCAATCCGTTTACTCACTTTAATAAAGGCTGAATCAGGCCAGAAGTGGGCAGGCCTTCCTCGGTCTCAATGATGCGATGGCTTGTAGGTATCGGCGAGGCTGATCAACGGGAAGGTTTCCTCTATCTCCCTTGTCTTTCCGTCGCCGGTTTCGAAAATGAGGGTCACCTGAATGCTGTCGCCTGGGGCGAGGGCCTCATCAAACCCGAACAGCATCAGGTGATTGCCGCCCGGCCCAAACTCGAGTGTCAGCCCGGAGGTGACATAGATGCCCTCGACGCGGCGCATCTGCATCACGCCATCAACTTCCTGATGGGTGTAGATCTCGGTGGTCGCCGCAGCATTAAAAAAGGCATCAACCAGCGTCCCGTCCGGCCCATGCCACAAAAGTTTCATACCGGCCATGGTCACGTCGCGCCCGCCCGCCGGTTCAACGACGAACGGGTCGAGGATTATGGTTTCGGGATAGGGCTGTTCTCTGTCCGTGCAGGCCGCGGCCAGCAGAAGGAGGACGATGGCGAGAAATCGGAATGTCATCGGGGTCTCCGGCAGAACAAGCCTTTCGATAGCATGTGCTCAGCTCCCCCAGAAGCCGATGATCTGTCGCACTTCGGCCATGACCGGCGCAGCGATGGCCTGGGCCCGCTCGGCGCCTGCCGCGAGCACTCTGTCGATCTCTGCCGGGTCGTCCATGAAGCCCCGCATCCGTGTTGTGATCGGTGACAGTGTCTCGACCGCGATCTCGGCGAGCGCCGCCTTGAATGTGCCGAAGCCCTGCCCGGCATGTTCGTCAAGGACCGCAGCCTTGGTTCGGTCTGTGAGTGCGGCAAAGATGCCGACGAGATTGTCGACTTCGGGACGGCCTGACAGTCCGTCCTCGGTTTCCGGGACTGGGTCGGTGTCGGTGCGCGCCTTGCGGATCTTCCTCGCGATCGTGTCGGCATCGTCGATCAGGTTGATGCGCGACAGGTCCGAGGGGTCGGACTTCGACATCTTCTTCGTACCGTCCTTCAGGCTCATGACCCGTGCGCCAGGCCCCTGAATGAGCGGCTCGGGGAGCGGAAAGAAGCCTGGCACGCCATAGTCCCGGTTGAACCGGTCTGCGATGTCTCGCGAGAGTTCGAGGTGCTGCTTCTGGTCCTCTCCGACGGGTACGTGCGTCGCCTTGTAGGCAAGGATGTCGGCCGCCTGCAGGACCGGATAGGTGAACAGGCCGACGGAGGCCCGCTCGGCATCCTTGCCGGCCTTGTCCTTGAACTGGGTCATCCGCTCGACCCAGCCCATGCGGGCCGTGCAGTTGAAATACCAGGCGAGTTCGGCATGGGCCGGAACCGAGGACTGGGCAAAGACGACGGCCCGCTTCGGATCGATGCCGGCAGCAAGCCAGGCGGCTGCGATCTCCCGGGTCTGTCCGGCCAGCTTCGCCCGGACCTGCGGCACGGTGATCGCATGCAGGTCGACGACGCAATAGATGCAGTCATGCGTTTCCTGCAGGCGCACCCAGTTGACGAGCGCGCCGAGATAATTGCCGAGATGCAGGTCGCCGGACGGCTGCATGCCCGAAAAGACCCGTTCGGGCCCGGAATAGGTTGCGGTTGTCTCTGTCATGGCTGAAGCGCTTTAGCCGGTTTCATTGGCGGCGCAAGGCCCTCCTGAGGTCGCCCGGGCGGACGGCACCCGTCAGCAGGGCCAGAAGGGCATAGCTTGAGGCACCGGCGGCCATGATGATGAGCGCGGCGAGTGCCTTGGATGGCAGGGTCAGCTCGTAGAGCCGGTCAAGGTTCTGGAGGATGACCCAGACGACCCCTGCCATGGCTGCGCTCGAGACCGCAGCCCGGGTTACGCGCGACAGGAGCAGGGCTCCCGGCCGGTACCAGCCGCGCCTGGCAAGGGTTGCCATCAGCAGGACGGCATTGACCCAGGCTGCGACAGAGGTGGCCACGGCAAGGCCGACAAAGCCTGCGCCGCCGGACCGGTTCAGCCAGACGAAGAGCCCCGCGCCGAGGACCGTGTTGATGGCAACCGAGACGAGCGAATAGCGCATCGGCGTTTTCGTGTCCTCGCGCGCAAAATAGGCCGGGGCGAGCACCTTGATGAGGACAAAGGCCGGCACGCCCCAGGCGAATTGGTAAAGTGCCGCGCCCGACTGTTCGGCGTCGGAAGACAGGAAGGCTCCGCGCACGAAGAAGGCGTCGATCAGGAAGACCGGCGCGACCATCAGCGCGGCCGCTGCCGGCAAGGTCAGCGCCATGGCAAGGCCGAGCCCTTCGTCCATGGTCCGCGCGCTGCCATTCTCGTCGCCCGAGCGTGCTGCGCGGCTGAGGCGCGGCAGGATGGCGACCCCGACAGCGACGCCGACGAGCCCGAGCGGCAACTGGTAGAGCCGGTCGGCAGCATAGAGCCAGGACTTGGCGCTGACCTCGAAGCTCGCGAGCGACTGGCTTATTATGATGTTGATCTGCGTTCCGGACGCGGCAATCGTCCCAGGAACGGCGAGTGCCATCACCTTTCGGACAGCCGGGGTCAGGCGAGGCCAGCCGATCAGGCTGAGCCGGACCTTCTGCCGGCACACCCCCCACCAGAGGACCGCCACCTGCAGGAGGCCGGCAAGGAAATAGGCGATGGCCGCCGCCTCGGCGACGATGGCCGGAACGCGCGACACGAAGGCCGCCGGGATGAGGCAGAGATTGAGGAGCGTCGGCACGCCGGCGGACAGGATGAAGCGTTCCGACGAGTTGAGGACGCCGGACAGGAGCGCGGCGAGCGCCATGCAGGTGAGATAGGGCATGGTGATGCGCGTCAGGAGGACGGCAAGGGCATAGTTTTCCGTATCGCCAGCCTGGCCGCCATGGATCAGGAGAAGAACCCAGGGCATAAAGACCTGGGCAAGGATCGTCAGGGCGGCGGTGACCGCGAAGAGGACCCGAAGCGCTTCGCCGGCGACCTCGCGCGCCGCTTCGGGCCCTTCGGCTTCGAGGGTCCGCGCATAGGTTGGCACGAAGGCCGATGCGAAGGCCCCTTCGGCAAAGACACGCCGGAAGAGGTTCGGAAACTGCTGCGCGGTCGCCCAGGCGTCGCCGACGGGACCGGCTCCGATCCGGGCAATGAGCAGGATGTCGCGGACAAGCCCGAGCATGCGGCTGGCAAGCGTCAGGCACGACTGGACGAGCGTGTTACGAACGAGGCTCATGCTGCCGCCTCCCGTCAGAAGCTGTCGGCGGCAGGCGCCCGGGCAAGCGAGCGGGCCGGCGTCTTCGGACTGCCCGGTTCGTTGCGCGAGAGAACATCCAGGAGACGTTCTTTAAGCGTTTCTTTCTCGCCGGCATCGGTCAGCTTGCTGCCGTCACGCTTCTGGACATAGAACGCATCGAATACTCGTTCGCCATAGGACCCGACATGGGCCGAGTGGATCGACAGGTCGAGCTCGGCGAGGCAGTGGGCAATGTCGTAGAGCAGGCCCGGCCGGTCGCGGGCGGCAATATCGATGACCGTGAACTGGCTCGAGGCGAGGGCATCGATCGCGACTTGCGGGGTCACGAGAAAGGCCGCTTCGCGCCGTCCCCGCGCCGGCGCCGGCATTTTCGGCGCCGGCCCGTTTCCGTCCATGGCGCTCTGGACAACGCTTTCGAGGCGGCGCAGGCGCCGGGCTTCGCCGTCGGCGAATGTGCCGCCATCCGGCCCGAGCAGCGTGAACACGTCGATGATATGGCCGAGATCGCTGGTGAAGACCTGAGCGGAGACGATGTTTGCCCCTTCGCTGGCGATGGCACCCGCAAGATCGGCAAACAGGCCGATCCGGTCTTCGCCGGACACGAGCAAGGTTACGCCGCCGCCATCCTCGCGCGGCTGCGCTTCCACCGTCCGCCCGCCGGATTTCTCCAGCGCCGTGGCATGGGCCGCCAGCGTCTCGGCGGGGAACCCCGTCCAGTAGGCGGTTTCCATGCCCGTCATCGTGCGCGGCAGGTGGCCGACAAGCTCGATCACTTCGCGGCGGCGCGTTTCGGCCCGCTCGGCCAGCTCGGCGGTCACGTCCACTTCGTCGGTGCGTCCGCCGCGCATGGCCGCCACCGTGTTGTGATAGAGGTCCGAAAGGAGCTGCGCCTTCCAGCCGTTCCACACTTTCGGTCCGACGGCGGTGATGTCCGCAGCCGTGAGGATGTAGAGAAGGACGAGCCGGTCGATCGAGCCGACACGTTCGGCGAACTGAGCGACGGTGCGGGGATCGGACGTGTCCCGCTTCTGGGCTGTCTCGCTCATTTCGAGGTGATTGCCGACGAGCCAGGCGACAAGCTCGGCTTCTTCCTCTGCAAGGCCGAGGCGGCGGCAGGCCGATCGCGCCGTGCGCATGCCCTCGACCTGCTGGTCGCCCTTGCCCTTGCCGGTGTCGTGAAGGAGCATGGCGAGGTAGAGCGCGCGGCGGTTCTTGACGTTCCGGAAAAGCCTCGAAGCATGGCCATGCTGCGGGGATCGCGCGTGCTCTATGTCGGACATGACCTCGATCGCCCGCAGCGGGTGCTCGTCGACGGGGAAGTGGTGGTACATGTTGAACTGGGTCTGCGCGACGATGCCGCCAAATTCCGGCAGGAACCGCCCCAGCAGCCCCGTTTCGTTCATCAGGCGCAGCGTGTCGGCCGGCCGGTTCGTCTTCAGGAGGCAGTCGAGGAACAGGTTGCGCGCCTCGTCGAGCTTGCGCATGGACGGACGCAGGGCGCCCGAGCTGCGCGAGATGGCTGCCATCGCGTTCGGATGCACGCCGATGCCCATGTCATTGGCGAGTGCAAAGACGCGCAGCATGTCGATCGGGCGGTCCCGGAAATAGTCGTCACCCGGCACGGTGAGCTGGGATCCGCTGACCAGGAACCCGGTGCCCTCGACCGGCTTGGGCGCGCTTCGGGGCAGGAATCGCATCAGGCCCTTCGGCTTGCTGTTCATTTCCGAATCGAGCTTTGCGCCGAGGATGCGCGAGAGGCCGCCGACGTCCTTTGCAGCGACGAAGTAGCGCTTCATGAAGCGTTCGACACCTAGCTGGTCGCCCCGGTTCTGGTAGTTCAGCCGGGCGGCAAGTTCGGGTTGGAGGTCGAAGCCGAGACGTTCCTCGGCGCGGCCGGTCACATAGTGGAGATGGCAGCGCACCGTCCACAGGAAGCGCGCGGCCCGGACGAACACGCCGTATTCGTGATCGGTGAAAAAGTTCTGACGCATCACGGTTTCGAGCGTATTGCCGCCATGCAGGTGCTTGGCGATCCAGTACATCGTCTGCAGGTCGCGCAGACCGCCCTTGCCCTCCTTGACGTTCGGTTCGACGAGATAGCGGCTGTCGCCCTGGCGAATGTGCCTGGCGTCGCGCTCGGCGAGCTTGTCGGCGATGAACTGGGCGCTCTGCCCGTCCACGCATTCGGTCCTGAACCGCCGGGCAAGCTCCGCGCCAAGCTGTTCGTCGCCGAGCAGCAGGCGGTGATCGAGCAGGGACGTCTTGATCGTCACGTCCTCCTTTGAAAGGGCGATGCAATTGTCGACGGTCCGGAAGGCGTGCCCGACTTTCAGTCCCATGTCCCACAGCGCATAGAGCATGAACTCGATCACGCTCTCGGCCCAGGCGCTCGCCTTGTACTGGCGCAGAAACAGGAGGTCGATGTCGGACGACGGCGCGAGCACGTTGCGGCCATAGCCCCCGACCGCGAGCACGGCGAGACGCTCGCCCTCGGTCGGGTTGCGTGCCCGGAAAACGTGCGTCGCCGTGTAATCGTAGAGCGCGGAAATCACGGCATCCTGCACCGCCGACAGAAGCCGCGCCGTGTCCAGGCCGTCGGCACCCTGCTGGAGGCGTTCCTGCGCGATCATCCGGCCCCGGAAAAGCGCGGCATGGAGGAGGTCGAGCGCCCGGGCCCGTGCCGCCGCCTCGTTGCCGATATTGTCGAGCGCGGCGGCGGTGAGCTGGACCCGCAGCTTGCGCCCGTCGACAATATCATTGATGCGCCACTTGCGCGGCACCTCGCTCGCCTTTGTGGTTGTCTCGACAAGGGAAGGGGCTGATCTGTCGGCCATGCTGCCGGTCTATCCCAGTTCGGGGCGGAGCGTCACGCGGCAAATGGCCGTGGCTCAGGCCAGGGATTTCAGCCTGTAGACCAGGTCAAGCGCCTCGCGAGGCGACAGGGCATCCGGGTCCACCGTGTCGAGCGCCTGTTCGACGGCCGACCGTTCCGGCCCGGACGGCTCGGCATCAACCGGTGCCGCCGCGAACAGGGGCAGCGTCTCGGCCCGCGACGGATCGGCCTCGAGGCGTTTCAGCACCTGTTCGGCCCGTCGCACCGCCGACTTCGGCAGGCCTGCCAACCGGGCGACCTGTACGCCGTAGGACTTGTCGGCCGGTCCCGGCTGCACGTCATGCAGGAACACGAGCCCGCCTGACCATTCCTTGGCGCGCAGGGAGACATTCGCTGCCGCCCCGAGCGTGTCGGCGAGGCCTGTGAGTTCATGATAGTGCGTCGCAAAGAGCGCCCGGCAAGCGGTTTTGTCGTGCAAGTGCTCGACGGCTGCCCAGGCTATGGCCAGCCCGTCATAGGTCGATGTGCCACGCCCGACCTCGTCGAGGATGACGAAGCTGCGGTCCGTCGCCTGGGTCAGGATGGCCGCCGTCTCGACCATTTCGACCATGAAGGTCGACCGGCCGCGTGCCAGGTCGTCGGACGCCCCGACACGGGAGAAGACGCGGTCGGCAAGGCCGAGCCGCAGCATTTTCGCCGGCACATAGAGGCCGGCCTGCGCAAGGATGACGGCAAGCGCGCACTGGCGCAGATAGGTCGACTTGCCGGCCATGCTCGGTCCGGTCACAAGTTGCAGGCGCGGGCCGGTTTCGCCGGAGGCATCGAGGCGCGTGTCGTTCGCCGTGAAGCCTTCGCTGTCGCGTTTCAGCGCCGCCTCGACCACGGGGTGGCGCAGGCCCTCGGCCTCGAAGACCGGATCACGGACAATGTCCGGCCGGACCGCCTGGGCCTCGTCGGCCCAGACGGCTCCGGCGAGGGCGACATCGATCTCCGCAAGCGCGCCGGCTACTGCAACGAGCGACGCACCGAGCGCGTCGATGCGGGCGACAAAGCCCTCGAACAGGGCGATTTCCCTCGCTTTGGCTTCCTCCTCGGCCCGCGATATGCGTCCGGCGAGTTCGGCCAGCTCGGTCGTCGAGAAACGGGCCGCGCTCGCCAGCGTCTGCCGGTGGATAAATCTGCCGGAGAGCGGTGGGCGCATCAGCGCTTCGCCATGGCGGGACGAGACCTCGACAAAATAGCCGAGCACATTGTTGTGCCGTATCTTCAATGCCGCGATGCCGGTCTCGCTCGCATAGTCTGCCTGCAGCCCGGCAATCACCTTGCGGCTGTCATCGCGCAGGTACCTTGCCGCATCGAGCGCGCTGTCCCAGCCGACAGCGATGAACCCGCCATCGCGTGCGAGAAGCGGAGCGTCCTCGGCGAGCGCCCGGGCGAGGTCAGCGGCGAGCGCCCCGAGTTCGGGCGCGTTTGACAAGGTCAGCGCCGCCATTGCCGTGTTGATGAGGTCGGGCGGACGGGCCATGCGGCGGCCCGCGAGCGCGGCGGCTTGCTCGCCCAGTTTCAACGCCGCTCCGAGCGCCTTGAGGTCCCGTGGCCCGCCGCGCCCGAGACGCAACCGGCCCCGCGCCCGCTCGATGTCCGGAACGCTTCTGAGACAGGCCCGCAGGTCCGCTGCAAGGTCCGGTTCGCCAAGACACCAGGCAATCGCATCGAGGCGTCCGGCAATGGTCCCGGCATCGCGGGACGGCCGGGCGAGCCGCTCGGCGAGGAGGCGCGCGCCGGGTGCAGTGAGGGTGCGGTCGACCGTTGCGAGGAGAGAACCCTGGCGTGTCCCGGCCATCGACCGGTCTATCTCGAGGCTCGCCCGCGTCGCCGGGTCGATTGCGAGGTGCCCGCCGGGCGGGCGGCGGCACGGCGGGTCGAGACGGGCTACGCCGCCGGCCTGTGTCAATTTCAGATAGTCGAGAAGCAGTGCCGAAGCGACAAGCTCAGCCCGCGAAAAGCTGCCGAAGGCATCTATGGCCTTGAGGCCGAAAGCTGCCTTCAGCGCCGCTTCACCCGCCCTGGGTGTCGCGGCGCGCGCCGGGCGGGGGGTGACGGAGCAGGTGACGGGCCCGAGCGCTTCGCCTAGCCATGTCGGCCGGTCGCTGTCGGAGAGAAGAATCTCGCGGGCCGGAAGGCCCGCCAGCGCCTCGCCAAGCTCCCCGGCTGGAACCTCGAAGACCTGGAATGAGCCCGTCGAGACATCGCAGGCTGCGATTCCGGTGCCTGCCCCCGCAATCCCCACGGCGACGAGAAGGTGGGCCTGCCGGGCGGCGAGAAGGGCTTCTTCCGTAATCGTGCCGGGCGTGACAATGCGCACGATGTCGCGGCTGACAATTGCCTTCGATCCGCGCGCTTTCGCTTCGGCCGGGCTTTCGGTCTGCTCGCATATGGCGACGCGCTCGCCCGCCGCGATCAGCCGGGCAAGATAGCCCTCGGCGGCATGATGCGGCACGCCGGCCATCGGGATCGGCTGGCCGTTATACTCGCCGCGTGCGGTCAGGGTGATGCCGAGAATGTCTGCAGCCCTTGCGGCATCCTCGAAGAAAAGCTCGTAGAAATCGCCCATGCGAAAGAACAGGAGCGCGTCCGGCTGTCGCGCCTTGATGGACATGTACTGGGCAAGAAAAGGCGAGAGGGCCTTGCCCGCCCTGCCGCCTTCAGTCCCGGTTGAAGCGTTGCCATCAGCCATGCCACGGAAGGCTACAGGCAGGCTGTCCGGAACGAAAGGGGCCTCGCCACATCTGCATTTGCCAGTCAATTTGATGCATGCACGGTTGTGGCACGGCACGGCGCGCCCTAGTGTCCGCGCGCAGAACGCCATTTTCTGACAGGCCCCATCGAACATGACCACCAAACGACCGAGCTTCACGGACAAGGAAGCGCTTGAGTTCCACAGCCATCCGACCCCCGGAAAGCTCTCTGTCTGGCCGACCAAGCCGATGGGAACGCAGCGCGACCTGTCGCTCGCCTACAGCCCGGGCGTTGCCGTTCCGGTCAAGGCGATCGCCGAGGACCCTGACAAGGCCTATGACTACACGTCCAAGGGGAACATGGTTGCGGTGATCTCGAACGGTACGGCCATTCTCGGCCTCGGGGACCTCGGCGCCATGGCCTCCAAGCCCGTCATGGAGGGCAAGTCGGTGCTCTTCAAGCGCTTTGCCGACGTTGACAGTTTCGACATCGAGGTGACGACCCGCGACACCGAGGAGTTCATCACCACGGTGCGCAATATCGGTCCGACTTTCGGCGGCATCAATCTGGAGGATATTTCCTCGCCCGCCTGCTTCGTCATCGAGAGCCGACTGCGCGAGGAACTCGACATCCCGGTCTTCCATGACGACCAGCACGGCACGGCCATCATCGCGGCCGCCGGGCTCATCAATGCCTGCCACATTACCGGCCGCAGCATGAAGGATGTCACGGTCGCGATCTCGGGGGCAGGGGCGGCGGGCCTCTCGGTCGCCGGTCTCATTCGCCACATGGGCGTCTCGGCGAAGAACATCATCATGTGCGACCGCGACGGCGTCATCTACCAGGGCCGGGACAATGTCGACCAGTTCAAGTCGGCCTTCGCGATCAAGACGACGAAGCGCACGCTCGCCGATGCCATGGCTGGCGCAGACTGCGTCATGGGCCTGTCGGTTGCCGGGGCCATTTCCAAGGACATGGTCGCATCCATGGCGCCAAGGCCGATCATTTTCGCCATGGCCAATCCGGACCCCGAAATCACGCCGGAGGACATCAAGTCCGTGCGCGACGACGCGATCATTGCGACAGGGCGCTCCGACTATCCGAACCAGGTCAACAATGTCCTCGGCTTTCCCTATATCTTCCGGGGCGCGCTCGACGTGCGGGCCCGGTCGATCAACGAGGAAATGAAGGTCGCCGCCGCGAATGCCCTTGCCGAGCTTGCCCGCGAGGACGTGCCAGACGAGGTTGCCGCAGCCTACCATGGTGCCCGCCCGACCTTCGGGCCGGACTATATCATACCAACCCCGTTCGATCCGCGCCTCATCAGCTTCATTCCGCCCTTCGTCGCGCAGGCCGCGATGGATACCGGCGTCGCGCGGCGTCCGATCGAGGACATGGACGGCTATCGCAATGCGCTTGCCCGGCGGCAGGACCCGACCGCATCCTTCCTGCAGGGCATCCAGGGCGCGGTCAGGTCGATGAAGAAGCGCATCGTCTTTGCCGAGGGCGAGGAACCCGCCGTCATCCGCGCCGCGCTCAATTTCAAGATCCAGGGACTTGGCGAGCCAATCCTGATTGGCCGGCAGGACAGGGTTCACGCCGCCATGGACCAGATGGGCGTTCCGCAGGGCACGCTCGGCATTGTCAATGCGCGCCTGTCCGACAAGAACCCGGAATATACCGATCACCTCTACGCCAAGCTGCAGCGCAAGGGCTACCTCAAGCGGGACGCCCAGCGGCTCGTCAACCAGGACCGGAACGTCTTCGGCTGCTGCATGCTGGCGCTCGGCGATGCCGACGGCATGGTGACCGGCCTGACCCGCAACTATGATGTTTGCCTGCACGATGCGCGTCTCGTCCTCGACCCGATCCCCGGACAGCACGTCATCGGCATGTCCATGGTGATCGGCCGCGAGCAGACCGTGTTCATCGCCGACACGAGCGTCGTGGAACTGCCAAGCGCCCACCAACTCGTCAACATCGCAACCGAGGCCGCCGGAGCCGTTCGCCGTCTCGGCTTCAAGCCGCGGGTGGCGTTCCTGTCCTATTCCACGTTCGGCAACCCGATGGGCGAGCGTTCGGAAAAGGTGCGCGAGGCGGTCGCCCTGCTGGATGCCCGCGAGGATATCGACTTCGAGTATGAAGGCGACATTGCCGCCGATGTCGCCCTGAGCCCGACCCACCGGCTCGCTTATCCCTTCTCGCGGCTGTCCGGCCCGGCCAATGTGCTCGTGATGCCGGCTATCCATTCGGCGGCGATCTCGACCAAGCTCCTCGATTCCATCGGCGGGGCGACGGTCATCGGCCCGATGCTGCTCGGCCTCGAAAAGCCCGTCCAGATCGCATCCTTCGGGGCATCGGTGTCGGACATGGTCACCCTTGCAACGCTCGCCGCCTTCGATGTCGACGGCATCATGGCACAGGCCAAGGCGGGGTAGGGTGGGCGCGTCAGGAGGCGGCGACAGCGCCGGCCGGCAGGGCGGTCGGGGCAACCGTCCTGTCGGCCTTCATCGCGTCGACAAGGAAGGACAGGATGATCGCCGGTATGCCGAGTGCGGCGGCAAACAGGAAAAAGTTCGAATAGCCCATCTGGCTGACCATGATCCCGGACGTGCCTGCGATCAGTTTCGGTCCGAGGCTCCAGACCGAGCTGAAGATCGCATATTGCGTGCCCGCAAAGCTCCGGTTCACGAATGTCGACATGAAGGCGATGAACACTGTCCCGGCATAGCCCCCGGCAATATTGTCAGCCGTGATGGCAAGGAAAAGCGGCAAGAGCGAGTCCGATGACTGGTTCACCATCCAGGCAAAGGTGAGATTGCCGAGAACCGACACGACCGCACCGATGATCAGCGACCGCTTCAGCCCGAGACGCAAGGCCGAGATGCCTGCGGCGGCCACGCCGATGAATACGATCCAGACCCCGTAAGTGCCGCTGACAAGGCCGATCTCGGCTGGCGTGTAGCCCATCGCGCTATAGGCAGGCTTGGCCATCACGCCCATGACAATGTCGCTGAGGCGGTAGAACGACACAAAGCACAATAAGAGGATCGCGACCCAGCCGTGCCGCCAGAAAAAGTCGACAAAGGCTCCATAGGCCGGGTGTTCGAGGTGGCGAGAGCCTGCTGGCTGGCGGCGTATCCACGGCACGAAGAGCGCAGCAACAACGAGCGGTGTCAGCGCGAGCAGTACAGCACCCTGCTGGATTCCGCTGCGCGTGACGACAATCCCGAGAGCCTCGACGAGTGCCGGAATGGCAAGCCCGAGGCCTGAAGCCACCACGATCAGCCCAGCCAGGATGGCGGCCGAGAAAACCAGCCCGGCGACAATGCCGCCGAGCGAGAAAAACTGTCCCGGCGCACTCTCGCCGAGTGCGCGCACGAGATAGAACAAAAAGCCAGCCGCCCCGGCGATTGCGACAAGCCGGAAAACGAAGCCTGTCCCGGCAAGGAGCGCCTGGCTGAAACTGCCATCGGCAAAAATGGCTGCAAACGCCCCGAAAGCCGTGAAGAGCCCGGTTGCCAGCAGGCCGATCCCGGCAAAGCTCGCCGTTCGTACCCCGGATGGCCGGTCCCATACCGAGAACACGACGGCAGCGGTCGCCATGATCGCCGCCATGGACAGATAGGCTACGTTGAAATTTGCCAGGCCGGCAATGAACAGGGCGACCCCGCCGGATATGATCATGCCGACCTTGTAGCCATACTGGTAGGCCGCCGCGAGCGGGGTCTGTTCAGCATCGTTCCGGGCCGCCTCGATGCGCCAGCCATCAATGCCGATCTCCTGCGTCGCGGAGCTGAAAGCGAGCAGGAACGAAAATAGAGCCGTCATCAGAAGGTTCTGCGTCGGGTCCGCAAGGCCGATGCCCGCCATGCCGCAGGCAACCCCGATCTGCGCGACGAGGATCCACGCTCGCCGACGCCCGAAAATGGCCGAGAAGCCCGGAACGTCAAACCGGTCGATGATGGGCGCCCATAGGAACTTGAACGAGTAGGACAGGCCGAAGAACGAGAAAAACCCGATCACCGCGACATCGACGCCGTCCCGTTCGAGCCAGACGCCGAGCGTGCTGAAATAAAGCAGGAATGGGAGTCCGGCGGTAAATCCGAGGACCAGCATCATTGCCATTTTCGGCTCTGTGAACCGGCGGAGCGTGTCCTGCCACGTCTCGGCCAATGGCCGGGCATCCGGCTTCGCCAGAGGTTCGCTCATGCCGCGCCCTGCTTGTCGCCGGGGCGGGCCCAGGTCGCCGCGAGCTGGCGAAGTGCTTCGGCATCGAGCGGCTTGGCAGCTACCGAGTCCGCGCCTGCGAGGCGCGCACGCCGCTCGATATCCGGATTGACCTCGGCGGATACGGCAATGACCGGCACGCCATGCCCGCGCGCGCGCAAGGCCTCGATCGCGGCAAACCCGTCCATTACCGGCATCCTGAGGTCCATCAGAATCAGGGAAAATGCTCCATGAGCCACGGCTTCGAGCGCTTCGATGCCTGTACCGGCAAGCGTGACCCGGAACCCGGACTTTTCCAAGGCACGCTGCGCGACGAGCGCATTGATGGCGTTGTCGTCGGCGATCAGCACGCGCGCGCCCGGGCTGGGTGCCGGCCGCGCCTCGTCGCCAAGGTCCCGATTGCCGGCACGCGCAAGATCGATCCGCTTCAGCAGCGAACCCGGACGCAGCGGCCGGACCAGCCAACCCGCCGCCCCGAGCAGGCGGAACCGCGTGATGGCGCTGCGGTCCTCCGGACGCAGCACGACGAGCGTAGGTGCCGTAGCGGCAAGCTGCGCGATCTCGGCACTGGGCAGGTCCGCTCCGGCGAGGATGACGTCCGTGCCTCTGACACGGTTCCCGGACCCGGCAGCCAGCGGGATCGATCCGGCTTGCGCCAGGGCCGTCGCCGCCGCGATCAGTGTCGGTCGCGGCAGGCCCACCAGGGTCACCCGTGCCGGAGCCGGCGTGGCGGCGGACACAGAGTCCCGGCGGCCGGTCGCCAGCGGCCTTGCGGGCAGGCAGAAACGGAACGCCGTCCCGTCGCCGGGGCCGCCGGCGACCGACAGGTCGCCGCCAAGCGCGTCGGCCAGGCGGCGCACGATCGCGAGGCCGAGCCCGACCCCGCCGTCCCGCCTCGCGTCGGCTGCCGAAGACTGCCGGAAGGCGTCGAACAGGCGCTCGCGGTCGTCCGCCGCGATGCCGGGACCGGTATCTATCACCGTCCAGGCAGCAAGGTCGCCGGAAACATCGACATCGACGAGAACGCCGCCCTCGGCCGTGAACTTCAGGGCATTTCCGATCAGGTTAAACAGGATCTGGCGCACGCGTCCGGCATCAGCCTCGATGACATTGTCGCCTGCCTGCCTCGGCCTAACGGCGATGTCGATCCCGGCGGCATGGGCGCGCGGGGCCAGAAGCTCGACGACTTCGCGGGCGAGTTCGGCCGGCGAGAACCGGCTTGTTTCAAGCTCGAGCGGGCCTGCGTCAAGGCGGGCATAGTCGAGGACATTGTTCAGCAGCTCGAGGAGCCGGGAGCCGCTCTGGCGGATCGCATCGGCATATTCGCGTTGGGCGGGATCCAGGTCGGTTTCGAGCAGCAGCGAGACCGTGCCGAGTATCCCGTTCAGCGGCGTGCGGATTTCATGGCTCGCCGTGGCAAGGAATGCCTTCTCGGCGTGCGCCTGCGGGGACTGGTCGGTCGTCATACCCGCACGCTCGCCGAAAGGGTTGAGTTTTTCTTTAACGTGCCAGGGCATTCGCGCCGATGCCGGGCTGAAGTCCCGGTTCCCGGCGGCGATAGGTCAGCGCTTCGGCAATGTGCACGCGCCGGACATGGCCCGAGCCCTCGAGGTCGGCAATCGTCCGGGCGACCTTCAGGACGCGGTGATAGCCGCGCGCGGTCAGGTTCAGCTTGACGGCCGCATCGGCGAGGAGCGCCGCGCCGCTTTCGTCGGGGGTCGCAAACCGGTCGAGTTCGGGCGGCGTCGCGTCGGTGTTCAGCGGCCGCCGGTCGCCGATCCCCGCGCTCTCGAACCGTTCGGCCTGGACCTCGCGGGCTGCCGCGACCCGAGCGGCGACCTCGGCGGTGCCCTCGGAAGATGCGGGCAGGGTCAGATCGATCGCGGTCACGGGCGGGGTATCGTAGAAGAGATCGACCCGGTCCATGAACGGACCGGAAATGCGGGACTGGTATTTTTGCTGGCAGGCAGGCCTGATCCGGCAGTTCAGTTCCGCAGGCCCGCCGCCGCACCGGCAGGGATTCATCGCCGCGACAAGCTGGAACCGGGCCGGATAGCGTACATGCCGGTTCGCGCGCGCGACGACCGCCTCGCCGCTCTCGATGGGCTGGCGCAGGGCATCGAGCGCCTGGGCATTGAATTCCGGCAATTCGTCCAGAAAGAGAATGCCGTGATGGGCGAGCGACACCTCGCCGGGTTTCGCCTTGATGCCGCCCCCAACCAGCGCGGCCATGGAGGCAGAATGGTGCGGGGCCCGGTAAGGCCTCACGCGCGACAATTGCCCGCGTTCGAGCAGGCCGGCGACGGACTGAATCTGGCTCACCTCCAGAAGCTCGCGGGCCGAGAGGGGCGGGAGGAGCCCCGGCAGGCGCTGGGCGAGCATGGACTTGCCGGACCCAGGGGGTCCCGAAAAGAGGAGATTGTGCCCGCCCGCGGCGGCAATCTCCAGTACCCGCTTGGCCACTTCCTGGCCCTTGACGTCCCGCAGGTCCGGCCCGGCCGGGGTAACGGCAAGTTCCCCCTGTCGCGGCGGCGAGAGCACGGCACGGCCGGAAAAATGGTTGACGAGGGCGATCAGGCTGTCAGCCGCTAGCGCCGCTCCGCCGGCCCAGGCCGCCTCGGCGCCGCATACCGCCGGGCAGATGATCTTCAGGTCCAGGCCCTCCGCCGCCATGGCCGCCGGGAGGACGCCGAGCGTCGCGCCTAGCCGTCCGTCGAGCGACAATTCCCCGAGCGCGGCATGGCCGTCGAGCGCGTCCGGCGCAATGACGCCCATGGCCGCGAGGATGGCAAGCGCGATGGCAAGATCGTAATGGCTGCCTTCCTTCGGCAGGTCGGCCGGCGCGAGATTGACGATGATCCGCTTCGGCGGCAGGGCGAGACCGATCGACGAAAAGGCCGCGCGAACACGTTCCCGGCTTTCCCCGACCGCCTTGTCCGGCAGGCCGACAATCGCGAAGAATGGCGACGAACCCGTTATCTGGACCTGGACATCGACAGGTTTCGCCTCGACGCCCTCAAATGCAAATGTCGTGATCCGGCTGACCATCCGCTCAACTCCCTCTCAGCCCGACGGCTAGCACGATGAAAAGAACAAAGAAAGAACTATCTGCGCAGCCTCCCGCCCTGTCAATGCGGGCCGGCGGTCCTTTTTCTTGACCGCTGCAGGCGCTCCGGCGAAAGAAGACCAACAGTTGCGAGGAGCCTCTCTCGATGAAACCCGTCTGTCTTGTCATGGGTGCCGGAGCCGGGATCGGCGGCACGGTCGGCCAGCGCTTCGCCCGTGAGGGTTATCATGCCGTGCTCTGCCGCCGCAGCGACGAAGAGGGCCTCAAGGCCATGGTCGACGGCATCCGGAGAGATGGCAACGAGGCGACCGGCTTCCTGATGAACGCCGTCGAGGACGGCACGATCGAAACCCGCATTGCCGAGGTCGAGGCAGCCATAGGACCCATCGAGGTCGCGGTCTACAATCTCGGCGCGCAGATCGGCAACCGCCCCCTCGAAGAAACGAGCCTGAAAGCCTTCGAGACCGGCTGGCGGCTCGGCACGTTCGGCCTTTTCCGCCTCGCCCGCGCACTATGTCCGCTAATGGCAGACCGGGGCGGCGGCAAGCTCATCGTCACGTCGGCGACAGCGTCCGTGCGCGGCAATGCGGGCCAGCATTCCCATGCCGCGGCCATGGGCGGGCGACGCATGCTCTGCCAGACCCTGAATGCCGAGTACGGTCCCAAAGGTGTCCACGTCGCCCATATCATCATCGATGGCCCGGTGCTCGCGCCGGACACGCTCGGCAAGATGGTCGGTCCGGAACGCTTCCAGGCCATGAAGGAGACGCTCGGGGCCGAGGACGGGCTTCTCCTGCCCGAACATGTCGCCGACACCTATGTCCATCTCGCCAGCCAGCACCGCTCGGTCTGGACCCATGAACTGGACCTGCGCCCATGGCGCGAGCTCCCTTGGTGGAACAGCCCGGCTTAGTTTCGCCCGGCCTGGTTTCGTGCACCGAGCCGCCGGTCGACGGCGTCCCAGAACAGGGCGGCGGCATCGACCCCGGAGAAGCGTTTCAGCTCCTGCACGCCGGTCGGCGAGGTCACGTTCACCTCGGTCAGCCGGTTGCCGATCACATCGATGCCGACAAGCACGAGCCCGCGCCGTTTCAGTTCCGGGCCGATGGCCCTCGCGATCCGCAGGTCGTCCGAGTTGAGGTCCCAGGGTTCCGCCGTTCCGCCGACATGCAGGTTCGAGCGGGTCTCGCCCGGCTGCGGACGCCGGTTGATCGCGCCGACCGCCTCGCCGTCGATCAGGATCACCCGTCGGTCGCCATGCCTAACATCCGGCAGGAAGGCCTGCGCGATGACCGGTTCGCGCGACCGTTCGAGAAACATCTCGACGAGCGACGAATAATTGCTGTCATCTTCTTTCACTCGGAAAACGCCCGCGCCGCCATTGCCGTAGAGCGGCTTCAGGATGATGTCCCGGTGCGTGTCCCGGAAGGCGCGGATCGCCGCCGGGTCGCGGCTGACAAGCGTTGGTGGCACGAGGTCCGGAAACAGCAGCGGAAACAGCTTTTCCGGGCTGCCGCGCACTTCGGCCGGGTCATTGAGAACAAGTGTCCTTTCGGCGACGAGTTCAAGCAGGTGCGCCGCTGTCAGATAGGCCATGTCGAAGGGCGGATCCTGGCGCATCAGGACGACATCCACATCGTCTCCAAGGTCGATCTCGGCCTCTGGTCCGAACAGTGCGGGCGTGCCGGGCACGCGCTGGACCGTGACCGGCCTTGCCCGGGCAAGGACCCGGCCTTCCCGATAGGTCAGGTTCTGCGGGCCGTAGACCCAGAGCTCGTGCCCGCGCGCCTGCGCCGCCTCTGCAAGGGCGAAGCTCGTATCTGCATTTATGTTCACGGTTTCGATCGGGTCCATCTGGATCGCGATGCGCAGGGTCATGGAGATGAGGGCCTTTGCTGGTTTTGCCGCTATATGGACGAGGGCCGGGCGGTTGGACAGGGGGTCACGCGGGAAGGGGCACGCCGCCCCTCAATCGCGCCAGCCCGGCCTGAAGGCATCCGGTGCATGAAACGGCCACTGCCGCGGGCAGACCGCGACGATGTCGAACCGCCAGTCGCACCCTGCAAGATCCGGACGGCGGGCCATCCAGAGCTCTGCGGCGCGCTCGATGCGTTGCCAGGCAGTAGGAGTCACCGCTTCGAGCGCAGCCGTCCGGTTTGTCCGCGCCTTGACCTCGACAAAGGCGACAAGCCCGCGCTTGTGGACAATAAGATCAATCTCTCCAGTCGGCAGGCGCACGCGGCGCGCGAGCACATGGTAACCTTTCAATTGAAGCGCCAAAGCGGCGAGCCGTTCGCCCTGCCGTCCGCGCGCTTCGGCGGCCTTGCGGTCAGCCATGGCGTTGCTTCAGGCGCAGGGCGAGCGCATATATGTCTCGTCGCGGCAGGTTGAACTGCGCGGCGATGCCGTCGGCGGCTGCCTTGGTCGCCTGCGTTGCGAGCGCTTCGGTCAGTGCGGCCTCGACCAGCGCCTCGTCCGGGGCCTCTGCCTCTCCCGGCGGGCCGGTGAGGACGACGATCTCGCCTTTTGGCGGCCCGGCCCCGGCATAATGGGCAGCAAGCTCGCCGAGTGGCGCGCGGCGGACCTCCTCGAAGAGCTTGGTCAGTTCGCGGGCCACAGCGGCGGGGCGATCCCTGCCAAGCACCGCTGCCATGTCCGCCAGGCTCGCGGCGAGGCGCGGGCCGGATTCGTAGAAAATGAGGGTTGCCGGGACGGAGGCAAGACCGGCGAGGGCCGATTTACGGGCTCCGGATTTGACGGGCAGGAAGCCGGCAAACAGGAACCGGTCGCTCGGCAGGCCCGAGGCAACAAGGCCGGCGAGCATGGCCGACGGGCCGGGCACGGGCAGGACACGCACGCCTGCCGCGAGGGCTTCCTCGACCAGCTTCCAGCCCGGATCGGAGACGAGCGGGGTGCCCGCATCGCTGATGAGGGCCATGCAACCCCCCTCGGCAAGGCGTGCAATGAGGTCCGGTCGCCGGACCGCCCCATTATGGTCATGATAGGCGGTCACTTTCGTCCTAATCCCATGGGCATCAAACAGTTTGCGCGCATTTCTCGTGTCTTCCGCCAGCACTTCTTCCACCGTGGAAAGCGTGTCGAGCGCGCGCAGCGTGATGTCGCGCAGATTGCCGATCGGGGTCGATACGATATGCAATCCGGGCCCGGCTTGCGCCGTTCCGGGGCCCCGCCTAGGGTCGCCTGAAACGGGAATCGGCTGACGTTCTGAAGGATCTGAAGATGACATTGCTCGGACCATTGCGCCGGAAACGGCTTTCGCCAAGCCTGCTTCTGGCAGCGTTTCTCGTATTTGTCGCGGCCTGCGAGACCACGCCGGCCCGGCCGCCTGCGCCGATCTCGTCCGGCACACCGCGCACGGCGCCCGGCACGATCCCGCCGGAAGGCCGCTTGCCGCTGCCGGGCGAAGAGGGTTTCGAGGAAGGCGTCCTCGGGCGGGCCGAGGCGGACGATGGCTACACGCCCTTGCACATGTCCGGGCGCGATGTGCGCCGCGCAGCCGTTCTCCTGCCGTTTTCCCACCCCCGGGCCGATGTCCGGGCTGAGGCCGAAAGCATGCTGGCCGGCATCGAGCTTGCCATGTTCAACCGGGGTGAACCCGCCTTTGTCCTCCTTCCTAAGGATACTGCCGGGGTAAAATCTACCGCTGAGGCCCGGGCCCGGGAAGCGCTTGAAGAGGGTGCCGACATCATCATCGGCCCGCTCTTCTCGGCAAATGTCCAGGTCGTGCGCGACCTCGCCTATGAGGCGAATGTTCCCGTAGTCGCCTTCTCCAATTCGCGGGAGGCCGCAGGCGGCGGTTCTTACCTCATCTCCATATCGCCGGAAGAGGAAGTGATCCGGATCGTCGATGCCGCCTTTCAGCGCGGCGTTCGCCTGTTTGCCTATCTCGGGCCGAGCAGCGATTATGGCCGCCGCATCGAGGCCGGGCTGCGGATGCGGGTCGCCGCCAATGGCGGACGCATGGTCAGCTCGGGTTTCTATTCCCCGTCAAATGATGCGCCGGTCGATGAGGCCCGGCAGGTGGCGACTGCCGTCAGAGCCGAACTCGAATCCGAACCGAGAATCCGTGTCGCGGTGATGATACCCGAAGGCGGCGTCAAGCTGCGCAGCGTTGCGCCCCTCCTGCCTTATTACGATGTCGACATCCGCCGCGTCCAGCTCCTCGGCACCGGCCTCTGGAACGATCCGAGCGTCTGGCGCGAACCGACCCTGATCGGCGGCATCTTCCCGGCACCGGACCCGGCTTCCGTGGCCCGTTTCTCGGAGAATTTCGAGCGAATCTACAGTCGCAAGCCGACCGATCTGGCGTCCATCGGCTACGATGCGGGGGCCCTTGCCGCCGCGCTCGCAACGGCTGACGCGCTGAGCTATGCCGGCGTAACCCAGCAGGACGGCTTTTCGGGCGTCAACGGCCTTTTCCGCTTCCGGGCTGACGGTACGGCAGAGCGTTCGCTTGCCGTTCTCGAACTGAAAGCTGGCGAGGGTGCCGTCCCGGTCGAGCTTGGCCGGGAATCGTTCGACGATCCGGCCGGGTAAGGGGGGGTCAGACCCCGGCGATCTCTGTCATGGCCGCTTCGTCCTTCAGCCAGCGGATGAAAGCGCGCACATCCGGCGACAGGTGCCGACCCTTCGGCCAGACGATCCAGTAGCCGAAATCGATCACCGTCGAGCCGTCGGCAAACGGCGCGACGAGGCGGCCGCTCGCAAGGTCTGCTCCGGCGACGGCCCGCTTGGCGAGCGCGACTCCCTGTCCTGCCACGGCGGCCTCGATGACGAGGACCGCCTGATTGAAGCGCGGTCCCTTGCGCGCGCTGATACCGAGCACATTGCGCGCGGCAAGCCAGCTTGCCCAGTCCGGGCAGGACGGGTCGTTTTCCGGGCTTTCGTCATGCAGCAGCGTATGTCGGACAAGGTCGGCCGGGGTGCGGATTGCCTTGTCGCCGGTCGCGAGGGCGGGCGCGCAGACCGGCAGGACGGTCTCGGCCAGCAGCGGCTCGCTCTTGAGGCCGTCATATACGCCCTTGCCATAGCGGATGGCAAAGTCGGCATCGGCGGTGTTGAAGTCGGTCAGCCCCATGTCGGCAGAAATCCAGGCTTCGACCCCGTCATGGGCGGAATGGAAGTTCTCGAGACGCGGGGCGAGCCACTTGGCCGCAAAGCTCGGCGCGCACGCCACCATGACACGGCCCTTGCGTGCGGGAGACTGCATCACGCGGCCCGCCTCGGCGATGCGCTCGAAGGCGTCCCGGACAAGGGGCAGCGTGGCCTGCGCGCTGTCGGTGAGGATGACCGAGCGCCCGGTTCGCTTGAACAATGGTGCGCCGGCATAGTCCTCAAGCTGTCTTATCTGCTGGCTGATCGCGCCGGGGGTCACGTTCAGTTCCTCGGCCGCCTTGGTGAAGGAAAGCCGCCGTGCCGCGGCCTCGAAGGCCCGCAGCGCGTTCAGGGGAGGCAGTCGGTCGGTCGGCTCGCTCATGTCGCAATAGTTTCTCTAAAGGATGATCTTAGCCATCTCGCCTTGCGGCCATGGCGTCAACCGCCATCTTGTGCTCAAAGCCATAGCTGCCCTCCCGGAGCGCCAGACCTTGCATCTGTTTCCAGCCTTTTTCCGCATGGAAGACGCCCACGTTGCCGTATTCGGCGGCGGCGAGGAAGCGCGCCGCAAGGTTCGCCTGCTGGCCAGGACACCCGCCCGCATCATCGTCATTGTCGGCGACGAGATCGATCCGGGCTTCGCCGAAGAATTTGCCGGGCGCATCACCATAACGCCCTTCGAGGAGCATGGGCCTGTCCTAGATACGGCCCGGTTTGCCATCATTGCCTGCCGCCTCGACGAGCGTACCGGTCAGGCACTCGCCCTCGCCCGCCAGTTCGGCGTGCCGGTCAATGTCGTCGACCGCCCTGACCTCTGCGACTTCACGGTGCCGTCCATTCTCGACCGGGGCCGCATCGTCGCCGCCGTCGCGACCGGCGGGGCCGCACCGGTTCTCGCCAAATCCGTCCGCACGAGGCTCGAAGCCCTGATGCCGCCGCGCCTCGGCGAGCTCGCCGCCTATGGCGAAACGCTTCGTTCGCGCGTCAGGGACGCCATTCCCGATGACAGCGCCCGGCGGCTTTTCTGGGAGCAATTCTATAATGGCCCCGTCGCTGACCGGGTCCTCTCCGGCGACCTTTCAGGCGCAGATGCGCTCGTCGATACCCTGCTTGCCTCCGGAGCAAAGCCGGTCGGCGTTGTCCATATTGTTGGCGCAGGCCCCGGCGATCCGGACCTTTTGACCGTCAAGGCGCTCCGCCTGATCCAGGAAGCCGACATCGTCTATCATGACCGGCTCGTCTCGGACGCGGTTATGGACCTTGTCCGGCGTGATGCCGCGCGCGTTCCGGTCGGCAAGGCGAAAGGCGACCATTCGGTCGCTCAGGAAGACATTCACGACCTGCTCATTGCCTCGGCGAGGGACGGCAAGCGCGTCGTGCGCCTCAAGGGCGGCGACCCGTTCATCTTCGGGCGCGGCGGGGAGGAGCTTGCAGCCGTCCAGGCCGCAGGCGTCGAGGCCCATGTCGTCCCCGGCATTTCGGCGGCGCTTGGCTGCGCGGCCTCAGCCGGGCTGCCGCTGACGCACCGCGACCATGCCCAGTCGGTCACCTTCGTCACCGGCCACGCGAGCGATGGCGGCGTTCCAGACCTTGACTGGCCCGCGCTCGCCCGCACGAACCAGACGGTCGTCGTCTTCATGGGCGTCGGCACGGCGAGCGCCATCGCCGAGCATCTCATCCATGCCGGGCGTGCCGGGACGACGCCTGTGGCCGTGATCGAGAACGGCACGCGCCCTGACGAGATCCGTGTCTTCGGAACGCTCGCCGAATTGCCGCACCTCATTTCGCGGGCTGGCATCAAGGGCCCGGCGCTGCTGGTCATTGGCGAGGTCGCCAGCCTGCCGATAGAAGCCCTTGCCGCCCGGGCTGTGGAGACTGCCGCATGACATCCGTTCGCCCGAAACTCTCCCCCGACCAGCCAAAGGCCGTCACCGCCTGGGAAACGCTGACCGGCGCCGTTGTCTGGATGCGTGCCGATGGCGGCTGGACCTCCGACCCGTCGCAAATCGGCGCGTTCACGGGCGACGAGGCGGAAGCCCGTCTCGCCGACGCCCTGAAACAGGAAGCCGTCGTGACCGATCCCTATTTCATGCAGGTCACGCCGGGCGGCGAGATAGACGGGCGCGAGATCCTCCGCGAGCGGATCCGTGCTTACGGTCCGACGTCTCATCCGGAATTTGCGAAAGGCTAGGACAGTGCAAGGCGAGACAAACAAACTCACGCTCTATGGCGATCTGATCAGCGGCAATTGCCTCAAGGCGAAATGGACTGCCGACCTTTGCGGCGTCGACCATCACTGGGTGGATGTCGATATCCTGAGGGGTGAAACGCGCACTGACGCCTTTCTCGCGCTCAACCCGGCTGGACAGGTGCCGATTGCCCGCTGGCCGGACGGGCGCATCCTGCCGCAATCGAACGCGATCATCCTCTATCTCGCCGAAAGCACGGACAGCGACCTTATTCCCGAAGGGTCCTTCGAGCGCGCGCAAATGCATGCCTGGCTTTTCTGGGAACAGTATTCCCACGAGACGGCCATTGCCGTGCGCCGCTTCCAGAAGCACTATCTGAAGAGGCCGGACGACGAGATCGACCCTTATCTTCTGCCCAAGGGCCGCCGCGCGCTCGGCGTCATGGAGCTTCATCTTGCCTATGCCGACTTCATGGTCGGCGAGCGCCTGAGCCTCGCCGACATCGCGCTCGTCGCCTATACGCGCGTTGCGCATGAAGGCGGCTTCGACCTCACCGAATTTCCAAATGTCGAACGCTGGGTGCGCCGCACCGAGACTTCGCTCGGCATTCCCCATGCGAAGGAACTTGCCTGATGGCCGTTATCCTGAAACCGCCTTTCACGGAAGAAACGGCCCGCGCCAAGGTGCAAGGTGCCGAAGATTTGTGGAACACGTGCGATGCCGACCGTGTCGTCCTGGCCTATACCGAGGACACGGTCTGGCGAAACCGCGCCGAGCATCTTGAGGGTCGCGAAGCCATCCGCGCGTTCCTGAAACGCAAGTGGTCGACGGAGCTCGACTACCGGCTCAAGAAGGACCTCTTCCTTTTCTCGCACGATCGGATCGCGGTGCAATTCCGCTATGAGTACCGAACCGACAGCGGCGGCACGTTCCGGGCTCACGGGCTCGAACACTGGGTGTTCGCCGATGACGGCCGCATGAAGACGCGCACCGCCTCGATCAATGACCAGCCGATCCGGCCCGAAGACCGCCTCCTCCCTCTCCTGGCGGAGGCGATTGCCTGATGTACCGCTATGACGAGTTCGATGCAGGCATGGTCGAAGACCGGGTCGCCCAGTTCCGGGGCCAGGTCGCCCGCCGCCTGTCTGGCGAGATCACCGAATTGCAGTTCAAGCCGCTGCGGCTGATGAACGGCGTCTACCTGCAGATGCATGCCTACATGCTGCGCGTCTGCATCCCCTACGGCCAGCTCTCGTCGCGCCAGATGCACCGGCTTGCCGACATTGCCCGCGACTATGACAAGGGCTACGGCCATTTCACGACGCGGCAGAATATCCAGTATAACTGGATCGCCCTGAGGGACATTCCCGACGCGCTCGCAGCCCTCGCCGAAGTCGAGATGCACGCGAACCAGACCTCCGGCAACTGCATCCGCAACACGACGTCCGACCAGTTTGCCGGGGCCGCCGCCGACGAGATCGAGGATCCGCGCCC
>CAYSED010000006.1:5862-6164 GCA_964429935.1 uncultured Hyphomonadaceae bacterium | reverse complement strand
CCCGAATTTTCCTTCCTGCCGCGCAAGTTCAAGATCGCCGTCACGGCTGCCCCGGCTGACCGTGCAGCCATCCGCCTGCACGATATCGGCCTCCAGATGAAAGGGAACGGGGCAGGCGAGGCCGGCTTCGAGGTCTTCGTCGGGGGCGGGCAGGGGCGCACCCCGCATGTCGCCCCGTCGATCCGCGACTGGGTCTCGAAAGCGGACCTCCTGTCCTATCTCGAAGCGGTCATGCGCGTGTACAACCGCCACGGCCGCCGCGACAACAAGTACAAGGCGCGGATCAAGATCCCCGTCGCCGA
>CAYSED010000006.1:599-5852 GCA_964429935.1 uncultured Hyphomonadaceae bacterium | reverse complement strand
CCTGCTGACCGAACGCCCAACTGGGACGCCGTGTGATCATCCGCCCCTCGGTCCACTCGCGAGGTAAATCGTCTGCATCTTCGGCAAGCAGAATCTCTACTGGCGCAACGCGGGCCAATTCGTCGCCGAGCTTGGCACGGACGAATTCCGCCGCGAGGTCGAGGCCGAATATGCCGCGCAGGGGCCTTCCGAGAAGGTCCGTGTCCCGCAGGCCGAGATCGACCGGATCAGCGCCTATTTCGCTCCGCCAGCTTTCAGGACGCTGCCCGCGGCCAGCGAGACACTCGCCGCCGCCCGCGCCGCCGACCCGGTGCTCGACCGCTGGGCGCGGGTGAACCTGCATCCGCACAAAGAGCCGGGCTATGCTTCTGTCACGATCAGCCTGAAGGCGACCGGCATCGCGCCGGGCGACGCGACCGAGGCCCAGATGCGGGCTGTGGCAGACCTTGCCCGCGATTACAGTTTCGACGACCTGCGCGTCACCCACGAGCAGAACCTTGTTCTGCCGCACGTCGCCCTCGACGACCTGCCGGCGGTCCATGCCGGCCTGAAGGCGGCGGGGCTCGCGACCGCCAATGCCGGGCTCGTCTCGGACATTATCTGCTGCCCGGGCCTCGATTATTGCAACCTCGCCAATGCCCGCTCGATCCCGCTTGCCGAAGACATCCAGCGCGCGTTTGAGGGCGAGGACCGCCAGGAAGAGATCGGCGAGCTCAAGATCAAGATTTCCGGCTGCATCAATGCCTGCGGCCATCACCATGCCGGCCATATCGGCATTCTCGGCGTCGACCGGAAAGGCGAGGAATATTACCAGATCTCGCTCGGCGGACGCGGCGACGAAAAAGCCGCCATCGGCGCGATAGCCGGTCCGGGCCTGAAACAGGAAGATGTCCCGGCTGCCCTCGAACGTGTCGTCGCGCGCTACAAGTCACTTCGCTCGGGGCCGAAAGAACGCTTCATCGATACGCTCGAACGCCTTGGCCACGAGCCCTTCAAAGAGGCGCTCTATGCCGCTGATTAGGAATGGCGAGCGCATCGGCGAGGACGCCTGGTCCTTCATCCCGGACGGCGAGCCCGTTCCGGCGACGGGCTGCGTCACCGTCACGCTCGCGCGGTTCCGCGAGACAAGAGACACGCTCCTGACCCGCAACACGATGGTCGGTGTCCGGCTCCTGCCGGAGGACGATCCGCACGAGCTTGCCGATCACCTTGGCCGCATCGCGCTCATCGAAGTGACCTTTCCCCGCTTTGCCGACGGGCGCGGCTATTCGCAGGCCCAGCTCCTGCGCCGCCGCCTCGGCTATGCCGGAGAGCTGCGCGCTGTCGGCGATGTCCTGCGCGACCAGGCCCTTCACATGATCCGGTCCGGCTTCGATGCGCTCGAACTTGCCAATGCCGACGAGGCCGGGCTTGCAGAGGCTCTGGCCGAATTCCGCCACGTCTACCAGTCCGATGCGACCGGCTCGGTTCCGGTCTTCCAGCGCCGTCACGGAGGAGGCTCATGATGCCTTACGATTCCAGCATTGCCGTCGTTCGCGACGAGACCCTCGAAGAGCGCCTCGCCCGCCTCAACAAGGAATTGCGGGAGGCCTCGGCGCAGACGATCCTGCGCGCGTCAATCCTGCGCGAGTTTCCGGGCGAGATGACCTATGTGTCCTCCTTCGGGGCCGAGAGCGCGGTCATGCTCGCCCTCATCGCCGATGTCGATCCGGGCCTGCCGGTCATCTTTTTCGACACGGGAATGCATTTCCCCCAGACGCTCGACTATCGCGATGCGCTCATTGAACGGCTCGGGCTCACCAATGTGCGCACCCACCATCCTGCCGAGGCCGAGCGCCTCGCCATCGACCCGAAGAATGTCCTCTGGAAGACCGATACCGATGCCTGCTGCGACCTGAGGAAAGTGCGCCCGCTCGAACCGGCGCTTCAAGGCTTCACTGCCTGGATCACCGGGCGCAAGCGCTTTCACGGCGGAGCGCGCATCTCCCTGCCCGTGTTCGAGCACGCGTCGGGTCGCTTCAAGATCAACCCGCTCGCCGGCTGGACGCCGGACGATGTTCAGCTCTTTTTCGAGCATCGCTCGCTGCCCGCCCATCCGCTCGTCGCGCAAGGCTATCCCTCGATCGGCTGCTGGCCGTGCACGGCCCCGGCGGCAGACCCGGGCGACATCCGGTCCGGACGATGGGTCGGACAAGACAAGACCGAGTGCGGCCTGCATGTCGAGAAGAAGGAACGTCCCCGTCCGTTCTGACCGCGCCCGACTGCACGCCCGGCATTCGCGCAGTCACAATCGCCTGCTATAAGCTCCCGCAAAGGTCCCGCGATCAGGCGGGCGGAGTACCTCTGGGGAGATGGGTAAGATGAGTCTGGTCTGGTGGATCCTGCCCGCGATTTCCGGGGTGGTGGGCCTGATGCTCGGCTTTGCAGGGTTCGGCAAGCTGTTCCGCCTGAAGCCGTTCTCGGGCGTTTTCAGGCTTCTGTTCAGTGCCGGATTTCTCGGCCTTGCGGGTGTCGTCGCCCTGACAGGCCTAAATCTGCAGACCTATCGCCGGCTGACCTTCGAGCGGCCCGTCGCCACGATCAGTTTCACGGCAACCGGCGCTCCGGAACAATATGCCGCGAAGCTCGTGTACCCGGGCGGCGAGACTGCAGAATACACGATGACCGGCGACGAATGGGAACTCGGCGCGCGCGTCGTCAAGCTCAAGGCCTTCTCCAACCTCATCGGCTTTGACAGCGCCTACAAGCTCGACCGGCTCTATGGCCGCTTCGAGGATGTAGGACGGGCAGGGGAGACGAACGGTGTTCAATTGACCGAGAATCCGGGGCTCGACGTCGTCGCCATGTCTCACCGCTTCGGCGTCGAGGACGCCCGTTATGGCTCTGCCGTCTACAATCCGATGTCCGACGGGCTTTCCTATGACGTCTTCATGACGCAGGCGGCGCTGATCGCCCGCCCGGCGAATGATGCGACACGCCGGGTCCTTGGCAAGCCGGATTCCGCACCTGCCGCAACTGGCG
Source organism: uncultured Hyphomonadaceae bacterium (assembly GCA_964429935.1). GTDB lineage: Bacteria > Pseudomonadota > Alphaproteobacteria > Caulobacterales > Hyphomonadaceae > CALLCD01. Next base: position 2,831 of record CAYSED010000006.1, on the reverse strand, counting down.
AACAAGAGGCCGGAAACTGATGGGCCTCTGGGAGCGTTATGCCGTTCCGGCGCTCGTCTCGTGTGCCTGTGCCTCGAAGCCAATCATGAAGCAGCGGGAAAAGGTCGTCCCTAAAGCAACCGGAACCGTGCTCGAGCTTGGCTGCGGCTCGGGCACGAATTTCGGCTATTATGACCGCTCTGCCGTCACCCACCTGCACGCCCTTGAACCGGCACCGGGAATGCTCTCCCGCGCCCGCAAGACCGCCGCGCAGCTTGGGCTGACCGACAGGATATCCTTCATCGAGGCAGGCGCGGAAGCCATTCCGCTCGAGGATGACAGCGTCGATACGGCCGTCATTACTTTCGTCCTCTGCACCATCCCCGACTGGCAGGGCGCGCTGTCCGAAGTGCGCCGCGTCCTCAAGCCCGGCGGCCGGGTTCTCTTCTCCGAACACGGCCTCGCGCCGGACGAAGGCGTCGCCAAATGGCAACGGCGCATCGAACCCGTCTGGAAACCGCTCGCCGGCGGGTGTCATTTGACGCGCAATGTCACGTCGCTCTTCAAGTCGGGCGGCTTCACGCTCGACGGGGCCGAGACCATGTACCTGCCGTCAACGCCGAAGATCGCAGGCTTCGTCACCTGGGGCGCGGCCCGCCCGGCCTAAGCCGGACAGGTTCAGGCCGCCGCGTTGCGGGCCATGTCGATCCACGCCTCGATCTCGTCTTCTTCCAGTTCCTCCTCGTCGCGGACGATGCGGTCGCCTTCGGGCGTCGAGAGAAAGTCGATTGCCGCTATGAAGATGTCGCGCGCCGACGCATTGGCAAGCTCGTCGACCGAACGGATACCCGCGCCGACCAGCACTTGTGCGTCATGCGTGCGCAGGCCCGGAACGGTCATCATCAGTTCGGCCTGGTCCTGCCAGTCGATCAGCGTATCTTCCGTAATGTAAGGCACGTCCAGAAGTTCCGCGGCGACTTCGGTGTCGGCTTCGAGCAGGTCGCCAACCGTGAAAATTCCTATCTCGGCAAGGCGTTCGGCTGTCTTGCGGCCGATAGACGGAGCTTCGACAACCGGCGAGTCCGGATTGAGCTGCCCGACACGCCAGTGGGAATCGTCGGGTTCCCCGGCCGTTTCCTGCTCGGCGATGGCTTCGGCCTCGATCTCCTCGGCCTCTTCCAGCGCGAGTTCAGCCTCGATCTCGGCTTGCAGTTCGGCTTCAAGCTCGGCTTCGAGGCGCAGGCGCTCCTCCTCTTCGAGCTCTTCTTGCGTCAGCGCGTCGGCGTCTTCGTCTTCGATCTCAAGCTCGTCTTCTTCCTCCGCGCTCGCCTCGACATCGTCAGGTTCGGTCCAGACCTCGGTTTCGACATAGGCATCGTCGCCCTCGTCCTCGTCGGTGATCTCCATCGGACGGGCAATCGTGACGGGCTTGGCCTCGACAGGCTCGGGCAGCGTCTCGGCGGCGACGGCCTCATCCTCGGTCGCATCCACCTGCGGTTCGGCGACGACCAGCGCGGGCTCGGTCTTGTCTTTGATCTTTTTCTTCGGAGCCTTCTCGGCCTTTGCCGGCTTTTCCTTTTTCGGCTTTTCGGCCTTCAGCTTCTTCGGCTCCTCTGCCTTCGCCGTGACGGTCTCGTCCTCGGTCCGCTCGCGCGGTTCGTGCTTCGTCCCTAAGGGTCCGAGCGGTTTCGCATCGAGGTCCTTCAGCGCAACGCGCAGCACCTGGCGCGCATGCAGCTTGCGGATCGCCTTGTCGTCCTCCGGCAGGGTCTTGATGACCTTTCCGGTCTTCTCGAACTCGGCATGCATCTTCTCGACGGTTCGCCGGTCGGCGCCGTCGGCGAGATTTTTCGTGATCCAGCGGACCGGGATGTCGAGCGTTGCCAGATAGCCCGGCAGCGACAGGTGCACTTTCGGAGCGGCGACCCCGGCTTCGGCAATCGCCCGGCTGAACAGCACAGCGAGCCCCTGCGTGGCATAGGCGATGAGATCGGCGAAGATCTCGATAAGTGTCTCGTCGAGCCCGGCGGGCGGGTTCTTCACCCCGGCTTCCAGATTATAGTGATCGATCAGCGTCTGGTAATGCGGGTGCGACCGCTCGGCCCCTGCGCGCACCATCTCGGAGACAAAGCCGATGCCGTCGCCCGCGGGAACGTCCGGATAGCCGGTCTCGGCGATACGCTGTATGATCGTGTCGCGGGACTTGGCGACCGACCATTCCAGCGCCCGGTGGATTGTGCCTTCCTCTTCGGT
>CAYSED010000006.1:0-589 GCA_964429935.1 uncultured Hyphomonadaceae bacterium | reverse complement strand
TCGGTCTGGCCGGTATGAAAGGGCTGGACCGGGTCGGCATAATAATGGCTGAGCACGCCGAGCGCATAGGCTGCCCGGTCCCAGCGCTTTGCCTTCAGTTCGGCGACGGCCTCGGCATACCATTCGGTCGCCTTGCCGCGCGCTCCGCCCCACTCGCCCTCGGAAACATGCAGGACATGGTTATGGAAATCCTTGAAAACCTCGTCCGGCGCCTTGGCCCCGGCCAGCAGGTCCTCGTGCTTGAGGAGAAGGAGATCGCGCCACTTGCCCGCGTCTTCGCCGGTCATCCGGCCCAGCGCCTCTATCGCGATATGGTGATGGGTCGACCGGCACCTGTGCGCGACGATCACGCGTTCCAGCAGCGAGGACATGGGGCCGAATCTCCTAAGGAAATCTGTTGTTTGGTTAACCCTTTGACCGAGCATGGTTGACGCCCGGTTAATGGCACGGAATGACTGCGGGATGTCCGCCCGGGAGGTTTGCCAGTTGATCCGTGTCCTGTGCGTCTGCCTCGGCAATATCTGCCGTTCCCCAGCCGCAGAAGGGGTCTTGCGCGCCCGCGCGAAAGCCGCCGGGATTGCTATGCGCG